>DATGTY010000238.1:0-13780 GCA_035301605.1 Chitinophagaceae bacterium
GAAATCCCTGATCATGCATAAACCTAATCTGATCTAAGAAAGTTTTTCCGCCCATATTTTGGAACATGCCTTCATGTGGCGCATAATTCAGATGAAAGCTAGTTTTCCTTAAATTAAAATTTTTTCCTTGTGCAGCTTGCGTCCCTAAAGTAAAGGTACCGGCTCCTGCAAGTACACTATTCTGAATAAATTTTCGTCTTTCCATTATTTTTTATAGTTAAGATATTGGGCAGAAATCTAAGAATCCTTTTTTCGATGACTCAATTGTTCCAAAACAGCTTTTAATTTTTTAGGGTGATCCATATACGGTTCTAAATTAAAAAGCTTCACCATCCTGAATTCTGTTGGAAAACTCTCGCTTTGTAAAGCAATATATCCTTCTTTTAAAGGCGTTCCATCAATTTTTACAGTAGAATCATAATGGTTTACACTTCCTCCGGCTATAATGGGTTTAGTATAGGTCAAAACCGTATCTGTATTTACTATTTGCTTGATAACAGAATCTCCCAACACCAATACTTCTACATGCGTCCACTCTCTTCCCGGACTGGGATCGGAATCAGAGCTATAGCAATGCCCATGATACCGATTACCATCAATCACCACTTCCGTACCAGGCGTACATACATTCGCATTTGTGCGCGTCATCGTGCTATCACTACCCAACAGCTGACATTCGAGAGAAATTGGATAATCCTGCTTAAGCAACATACTTTCCGGAGATTGACAATGCAACATCAAACCGTTATTCATATAAGCCCATCCCGGACCATCGGCCACCTGATGACCATAAAAGCGATACTCTGCCACCAACAGATAAGCTGAAAATTTATCCTTGTAAAAGATATGACCATATCTATCTTTCAATGAATCTCCATATTGATCGTAAGAAACCTTAAGCAGACTGTCTTCCACTCTAAAGGTATTTCCAAAATTATCATTCAATGGATAGCCTGCAATCTTTATATCCCAGTCCTTTAAATCTTTTCCATTAAAAAGAGTAATCCACTGATCTGAAAGCGCTTTCTTATCCTTTTGTGGATTGCATCCAAACATTAAAAGGACACTCATTAACAGTAAAATCGAACTATATTTCTTTATCATATTAAATTTCTTTAAAAATAGATTATATCACTACAATGTTATCGTTAAATATTCTGTTTTTTTAATTCTTTCACAGCATAATCACAGGCTCTAGCAGTAAAAGCCATAAAAGAAAGAGAAGGATTATGGCAGGCTGTACTATCCATAAAACTACCGTCCGTCACAAAGACGTTTTTCACCGCATGCATCTGATTCCATTTATTTAGTACTGATTGCTTAGGATCATTTCCCATCCTTGCAGTTCCCATTTCATGAATGGCAAGCCCGGGAGCCGAACCGTTATCAAAAGTATAAATATCTTTAACACCGGCAGATTCCAGCATTTCGGCCGCATCATTTATCATATCTTTCCGCATCGCTTTTTCATTTTCTTTAAATCCAGCATCGAAAACGACCGTAGGCAATCCCCATTTATCTGTTTTTTCTTTACTCAGATAAACCTTGTTTTCTTTATAAGGAAGGCATTCTCCAAAACCTCCTAAACCCATTCCCCACATACCGGGCTGGCTCAGCATTTCTTTAAAATCACCACCTACACCCATTTCTGCTATTCCTCTGGCCCAATTAGAACGAGAAGCGCCGCCCTGATAACCGAAGCCTCTTACATAACCTCGATGATCATTCTTTTTCACATTTCTATACCTGGGAACATAAATACCATTCGGACGTCTGCCATAATAATATTTATCCCCAAAGCCCGGCATTTGACCACCGGCACCACAACGAAAATGATGATCCATTAAATAATGACCTAAGGTCTCAGAATCATTCCCAAAGCCATTAGGGAATCGGTCAGATACTGAATTTAATAAGATAGAAGCAGTTCCAATCGTAGAAGCATTGACAAATACAATCTTTGAATGATACTCATAGGTTTTATTGGTATTGGCATCAATTATTTCAACTCCTGTAGCTCTCTTTTTGTCTTTATCATACAAAATCTGACTCACAATAGAATCTGGCTGAAGCGTTAATCTACCGGTAGCCATAGCCGGCGGTAAAGTCGAAGATTGTGTACTAAAATAAGCGCCATAGGGACAACCTCTGCTACAAAGATTCCTGTATTGACAAGGACCACGACCATGAACCTGTTTGGTCACATTCGCCACTCGTCCAATAGTCATAATTCGATCATGAAAATTAGCTTCAATACCTTTCTTTACTTTCTTTTCCACACAATTCATCTCCATTGGAGGCAAGAAAAGACTATCCGGTAGTGCAGAATATCCTTCTTTCTGTCCACTAATACCTACATGCTTTTCGACATATTCATACCAGGGCTCAATATCCTTATAACGCACCGGCCAATCAATCCCATGTCCGTCTTTTGCATTGGCTTCAAAATCGAGATCACTCATTCGATAACTCTGTCGTCCCCACATAATAGATTTTCCACCAACGATATCCGGACGAAACCAATCAAATTTTTGTTTTTCAATATAAGGCGCATCCGAATCTTTAAACCAATAACTTTCATTGTGTTCACTGTAGGGATAGTCTCGACTAACATATTTATGTGTTTCTCGCTGTTCCGTAGTTATCCTTCCTCTATGGGTAAATTGCCAGGGATCCAGCGTAGCCGTTTTATAGTCTTTAATATGTTCCAATTGATGTCCTCTATCCAACATCAAGACAGTTAATCCTTTTTCTGTCAATTCTTTAGCAGCCCATCCTCCGCTTAATCCGGAGCCAATGACTATTGCATCAAAAGTGCTACCGGATTTTGCTTTATTATTTATATTTGCCATAATATTCTGTTATCTGTTATCTGTTATCTGTTATCTGTTATCTGTTTCTTACCCGGAGCGGAGTCGAAAAATCTGTTATCTGACATCCGACAACCGATAACCCTACCTACCGAAGCTTTATCGAAGGTAGGTGTTCAGTAAAGTTTAGGTTGCCCAGGCGCGTTGTCCTTCTTCATAAGGCACACAACCATCATACATTCCGGGAACAGCAACATACCTCAATGTTTTAGTCGCTCCGGGTTCAGAAGTAAAAAAGCCTAATAAGGTCAATTCCTTAAATGTCTTATAAAAATTCAAATCTTCATTTTTCTCTTTTCCTAAGACTGCTTTATCCAACTCTTCAACTGCGATCGCTTGTTGCTCTCCAGATAACTTCAGGAAAGTCTTTCCATATTTATCCTTACACCATTTATTAAAATTTGCTAAGCCATCATGAAATGACTTTTGATCTTCTTTAGGATAGCAATCCAACATCATCATGGGAATAAACGCTCCTACACCTGCCTCTATTGCGCCAGGAGTGTCTGTCTTAGGAATAATAACATCTGCTATTCTTTTAATCATCATTTTTTCATCTTCTGAGAATGGAAGATCATTACTATTCGTCTTTTCCTTATCAGGATTAGAGCTACAGCCATTCAGGACCATACTCAAAGTACTCGCTGATAATGCGCCACCCATTAAAAGCGCAGTGCGTTTTATTGCATCCCGTCTATTCATATATACATTTTTAATTTAAGTCCTAAAAATAGATAATTCTTTTCTTCATAAAGAATAAATTTATTATTAATTTATAAATACGGAATTATCTTTACCCATAACAGAAAAAAATCAAAGCCACCGAATTAAAGGAAACTTCCTACATTTGTTGTTTGAACATCAATGATTGCAGACCTTCTAATCGCGCCCTATGCCAAATCCACATTTACATCCCGATGATCATACTGAGAATGCAGAAGAAAGAGAATTAGAAAATAACCTCAGACCCGAAGAGATTGCAGAATTTTCCGGGCAAGAACAACTGGTCACCAATCTAAAAATTTTCATTAAAGCAGCGAAGCAACGCGGCGAAGCACTCGATCATATTCTTTTTCATGGTCCTCCCGGATTAGGGAAAACTACTTTGTCCCGTATTGTAGCCAATGAAATGGATGTTAACATTAAAGAAAGTTCAGGACCAGTCATAGAGAAACCCGGCGATTTAGCCGGTTTATTAACCAGTTTAGAAGAAGGAGATGTCTTATTTTTAGACGAAATTCACCGATTAGGAAACGTGGTAGAAGAATATCTTTATTCTGCGATGGAAGATTATCGCATTGACATTATGATAGATAGTGGCCCAAGTGCAAGAAGTATTCAAATTAATCTGGATTCTTTTACACTTATTGGCGCTACCACCCGATCCGGCTTACTTACAGCACCTCTGCTTTCTCGCTTTGGTATTCGTTTCAGACTGGAATACTACAACGCCCAGACCTTAAAAAACATTATAGAAAGATCCGCAGATTTATTGCATACTAAGATTACTTCTGCAGCAGCAGCAGAGATTGCCGGACGCAGCCGGGGAACGCCTCGTATTGCCAATGGATTACTCCGCAGAATGAGAGATTTCGCACAGGTAAAAGGCAATGGGACAATTGATATTGAAATTGCTAAATTTGGACTCAAAGCCTTAAACGTGGATAATTATGGATTAGATGACATGGACAATCGTGTACTTTCCACCATTATTGATAAATTTAAAGGAGGACCTGTCGGAATAACTACTATCGCTACTGCCGTAGGAGAAGAAGCCGACACACTGGAAGAAGTATATGAGCCTTTTCTTATTCAGGAAGGTTTTATTAAACGAACACCCAGAGGTAGAGAAGCTACAGGAAAAGCATACCAACACTTAGGAAAATATCCTTCCACTAAAAACTCTGAAGGAACTTTATTTTAATGCAAAAAGAAAAAAGTACTGCTATACACCGCAACTTGTCACGAAACATAAAAAAAATATCATCAAAGAGATTTCACAATATCAGTATCATTCTTCTACAGTCAGGTAAGGTTTAATTTTTTGAAAAATCTGCGGTGTTATCAATTTGATTTCCTTCACTGCATCCACCGATTTATACTTTCCATGTTGTTTCCTAAAAGCAATAACAGCTTTAGCTAAATGATATGAAATATAAGGATGCCCAGACAAGGTTTTCAAATCTGTTTTATTTAGATTGATCTGTTTAAATCCGGCTTCATTAGAAATTCTTAAATGAGACTTTATCTGTTGAAAGTTACTGTCAGGTAAACCATAGACTTCTTTTATTTGAGATATACTATAAAATCCACCCAGCGCCTCCCTAAAATGAATAATTCTTCCGGCAAAGACCGAACCTATACCATAAAGCTTTGTCCAATCAGCACTATCCGCTACATTAATATCCAACATCAACGGCTTTACTTCATGCTTTTTATTCTTCGATTTAGAGCTATTGACTCTCTGTTTTTTGTTTACCGAATCTTTTGCTGCAATTCTAATATAAGGCTTCAACCTATTATATTCTTCTTCCGAAAGTCCATAAATATTTTTTAAATCTTCCTTATCAGAAAAAGATCCACCAGCATTCCTATAATGTTGGATTACACGCGCAACATGTTCAGAAAGCCCTAACTTCTGCCAACCTTCTACCGATAATTTATTGGGATTGAAAGGAAAGAGCTGAAAAGTTTTATTTCCTTTCTCTTTGACCTGCATGTTTCTCTCATCTTTTATCTTAATATAGGGCAATAATCGTTGATAAGTCTTATTCGAGAATCCATAAATCTTTTTTAAATCTTCCTTATCAGAAAATCTGGCTCCCGTTTCCAAATAATGCTGAATAGTATGTGCTATTTTATCCGAGACACCAAATTTCCTCCATCCTTCAAGAGATAAATCATTTGGATTAAAATAAAAGAGTTCATAAGAAGCTTCTTCCGTATCAACCGCTTTCTGTTTTGCTAAAAAAGAGGTAACAGCCGCTCTAAATTCAGCTTTTTTTTGCTGTTCTTCTTTATCTGAAAGAAGATATGGCAAAAAGAAAGATGCAATCATACAAAATAAAATAATAGCTAACAAAAAGTACAATCCTCGCCGTTGATTCTTAGAAAAAGAAAGATATTCATGAACGAACTTTTTCCACATACAAAAAGAATTGAAAGGAATGAGATTGTAAATATACTATTTTTACGCCATACAATAAAATACATTCACAATCACCGGATTAAGTTCAGGAAGTTTCTTATCTGCTGCTATCCAAACTTTTCATAAATGCAATAATCGCATCTATTTCTACATCAGTAAGCTGCAGGCTATCTTCCGCTAATGTAGCATTAGGCATTTCTATCCCCATTCCAACCCCTCCTCCATTATTATAAAACACCATCACCTCTTCCAAGCTATCATAAATTCCATTGTGCATATAAGGCGCAGTCCTGGAAATATTTCGCACGGTAGTGGTTTTAAAAGCATGTTTATAAGCAGGAATTCCAATGGTATTATACCAACCCAAATCGGGATCAAGTAAAGTATCATTTTTAGAAATAGGAACGCCAATCACCTCTGCCTCACTGCTTACAAATTTTGGTGGCAGCAACCCATTAAATAAGGGCATAAAATGACAGGTTGCGCACTTCGCCTTCCCCATAAAAAGATTAAAACCATCAATCTCCTGTGAAGAAAGTGCTGTAGAATCGCCTCTCATAAATTGATCAAAACGACTATTTAATTTCGTCAAACTTCTATCATAAGAAGCTAAAGCATTTAAAATCTTGGAAGAATCAATTTCAGGATTTTTCCAGTCAGAATAAGCTTTCGAAAACAACTTTTGATAAGTAGAATCCTGAGAAAGATAGGCGATAATATCTTCCATAGAACCATCCATTTCATCCGGATTGGTTAATACATCATGAGCTTGCCCTTCCAATGTGAGCACGCGCATATCATAAAAAAAATTTGACTGTAGCGCTACATTCAACAAGGTGGGCGTATTTCTTGGCAGTGATTTTCCGCTATGGATATTGGTATTGGTACTTAATCCATCAGTAAATGCTTTATCAGGGATATGACAAGAAGCACAACTCCGCATACCCGTTCCGGAAAGATGTGGATCGGAAAACAATCTTTTTCCCAATTTTATCTTTTCCCGGGTCGTATAAAATTTCTGTCCGGGCGTGAAAGCATTTTCATTATAAGCATTAGAATCAAAGAGCGTTCTGGCATCCTGATTCAACAGCCGGTTATAGTGAACTTCAAAACCATTTATTCGATACTGCATATCCGTGATTCCTGAAGATATTTTATTCCCAAAATGAGTAATAAAATAAGCACGGGGAAAGGTATTAAAATCAACATGCTGTTGTAAATAAGAAATAGCGCTATCTATTGTCTCAAGTAGCTGTGTATCTGCTTTGGACTTAACATAATAACAAAGTACCGTTTCTAAACTTTTCAAACTTGAAGCCGATTCTTTCATACTATGCAATGTCAAAGGATTATCATAACCGGTAATCCCCAAGGTTAGAATTCTAAAAATTTCCAATTTTGCACCATCTAAAATCCGCCAATCTGCCAGAGAATGATCTGAAAAATAATCCCGGTAATAACCGACATTTCTTAAGAGCAGATTCAATTGTTCTAAAAGTTCCTCTTTTTTTCCTGTATCATAAAAAGGGAATAATAATTCTTCTATCACTTGCAATCCTGAAGGAGCAATGGCACGCATGTAATTGGGATCAAGTAAATCGGCATTCTCCACTTCAGGTACAGGAGCGCCGTTTACCATTTGCGTATTCACCCCCATAAAATAGGTGGACGCCCATTCAAATTTTTTATATAAAATTCTGGATTTTAGGAATATACGTTGCAGATCTTCCTGCGTTGCATTTTTCTTCACAGCAGCCTGGAAGGTATCTTCAACAAAAGAATAAAAAGTATTGACCTGGGATAAAACGCTGTCTGTAATAGTTTGTTCTTTATTTTCTATCTGTTCTTGTTTTCCATGGTTACAAGAGAACAGAATGATACCGAAGATAACCAAAAACGATGTCAGTATTTTATCACTATTTTTCATTTACGAGGAAAGAATTGCTATATTTTCACGCAGAGCTTCGCAGAGACAATCACGCAGAGTAATAGAGACTAATCTTCAAAGTTATTAACCAAACGATGAAGACCCATCTTTAAGATATTTTGAATTAAAATTTAAAATAGCTCCACTCTTTTATCGGTAAGTTTCAAATAAGTAAACAGTTGTGCGAAATGGACAGAAGCTAGTGTCTCAACAGACTTAATTTCCATTTCTAAGCATTTCCCATAAACACTTTCTAACAAACCCGGTCCTAAAATGTTTTGTGCTATGCAATAGCTGTATGAATAACCTTGTCTGTAATTTCATTCTCTTTCATCATAAAATCATATTTATACAAGGTAAAGCCTACAAATACCTCACTAATCTCAGCGGACTCTGCGTGAAGCTAAAAAAAATTCAAAATGTCACCAAAATCCTAATTTAAAGCGCTAATGCATTCTTCAACGGATTCGCATTTTTATCTCTATCCGTCAACGGGTTCAAGCCCCATCTGGCCTCAATAAAAGCTAGAATACTTACCGTTTCATACTGTGTATTATCCACAAAACCTTTCTTTGCAAAAGGTCCTATGATGATAGCAGGCACTCTGGATCCCGGTCCCCAACGATCTATCTTCGGAGGAGCTACATGATCCCAAAAACCACCATTCTCATCATAAGTAAGAATAACTAAGGTAGAATCCCCCTGAGGGCCATTCATTACAGCATTGATTAATTTCAGTGCATGTTTTTCACTTCCATAAACGGCTGCACTTCCCGGATGTTCATCAAATCCAAGCCCGGGTTTTACAAATGACACACTTGGTAAAGAACCCTCCTTTGCTGCTTTCAGATAATCTTTTTCATCCTTTAAATGCTTTCTACCCGGAGTACCTGGTGCATAATTGGCAAAGTAGGTAAAAGGTTCATGGTTATAAGCATAAATCGACGGCTCGCCTTGAACAGCCTTGTCCCAACCAGCTGCATACCAAGACCATGAAACGTCTTTTTCACTCAATCGATCTCCTATCGTTGGCATCGTTTGAGGAGGTAACAAACGAGAAGAATCAGCTCCTTCAGGATAAGGAGGCGCCATGGAATAAAGTGTATTTACAGCATAGCCATCCGGCGTTATATAGCCATCCTCAATCAATTTTCCGTTAGAATCTAACTTAGCAACAATACTTTCAGGAGCATCTTTCCACACCGGAGGAGCTGCTGCAATGAAATAAACATGATTAAAAAAGGAGCCGCCAAACCCACTATGAAAGAAATTATCGCATAAGGTGTATTTTTTTGCGATAGGATATAAGGGTAAATCTTTGGTTTTATGATAACCCATCGCAAACCCCTTATTGGAATTATAAACTGCGAATTTATCCATCTTGCCGCTATCAATCTGCATAATTTCATGATAATACACATGTGTCGGACTCGGCGTTTTTTTGTTGTTAGGGATATATTTATCAATATTAAAATATCCATTTTTCATATTGGTAGGAAAATCGCTACTGCGTGGTATATCTGGGAGATACTCATAAACTTCTCCTTTTTCATTAACCTGAATAACATTCTCTTTATTTGCGCTATCCAATCCATTCGCTCCGGGAAACTGCCCATACAGATTATCAAAACTGTGGTTTTCCATATAAATCACCACCACATTTTTTATTTGTTTTATTTTTTGATCAAAAGTTTTTTCTTTTGGATGTTGACAGCTAGTAAACATAAAAGCTCCAACTATCACACAGGCAAATAAACAGCGCATAGATTGTTTAGACATAAATAAATATTTTATGGACGTAAAGATATAAAAGAAATATTATTTTATCAATTATGGGTCTAATGGTTGACACGAATTAATCTGAAAAGAGGATACTGTTGGATAATACGATACGGTGGTGTCCGATACCCTTTTCATACCTACATAGGGGATTACACCTAAATCTCTTTTAAACACGTCATCAAATCGATCAGACACAATATAATCAATATGACTTTTGCTGGTTACTCCTAAAACTGGTTGATCAATCGGCACTTTTTGAGAAAGCAATATCCTATTCGCATCTCTAATGTTTGTAGTTGTATGACGAGCGTGAGGTTCGATCATGATAGAAGCAGCCGATATTCCAAGACTATCTACCATATACTTTTTCATTTCTTGCGCTTCAAAGAATGTCGTCCCATAAGGATGTACAGCCCCACCACTTACAATAATAAAAGGTGCTTTTTCTTTCTTAAACAAAGCAGCTCCCATCCGGCAGCGTTCCTTGGAAGTTGGACTAATAGACACACCTTTTTTAGTGGGGCCTGAACCAAAAACTAAAATACTAGAATAGGCATATTCCTCCCAACGCATATCTTTCATCTTCTTATAAGCCGCTCCATTCACTCCTGATAAAGGGCGGAAAGTCACTCCTTCATTTATTTTATTTAGCTTCAATACTTCAATGGCTATCTCCAAAGTAACACTAGAAAACAAAGGATTCCCTTGCTTATTAGTTGCTTTTTTTATAATGTGTTTTACACTATCTAAATAAGTAGGAGAATGCACGTCATATATGGCAGAATCAATAGTGGGATAAATCATTCCTTTCCCCTGTAAATAGGCTTTAAAAATGTAATTTAACCCATCTCGCTGCTCTTTCCAGGCTTCTATAAATAGAGCAGAATCGGATAAATAAGCATGCAAAGCATAAGCATGAGAGGGGCGAATTTTATTCCTTATAAAATCGGTTACTAACGACGGTTTATTGTGATAAAATGTACTTAAAGAAGAAATAACTTTTTGATTAGCTTTTTGTGTTAAAATCAAAGATTTTACCAAACAATCCATATTTTGACAATCTTCAAGTGCTTTTGAGATACGATCCTTCCTATTTTTATATAAAGTAGCTAATTGGGGGGTGTTGATAATTTCCTTCGCCATCTCAGAAGAATGTTCTATCTGATACAATAACGGAAAAACATATTTTAACAAAAGGTTTTCTTCGCTTAGTGTATCTGTCGAATTGACAGCATGATTTTCTTTGTTCATCTGGCAAGAGAAAAAAAGAACAGCTATCAATACCGCTAAAAAAAACTTTAAGGAATGCTTAAAAACAATAATTTGTTTATTCATCATTAATTAATTTAAAATTAGTTTACCTCTTTTATCAGAATAAAATAATACAACAACCACTGGTCATAATGATTCTGTTTTTGTAATAAAGGCAATGACCGTTGCAACGGCTCTTTCTCCTCCATGATCAAATTTATCATTATCGGAAGGATAATTTACCACACCTTCCCCTTTCACCCACGCGGTAGAAGAACCTCCTCCATCTAGATTCATGGCTCTAACACAACCTAATGCCTGCATCACTTTTCCAAGCTCCTTTATAGTCATTCCGGATGATTGTTTATCTCTTCCATCTACCACCACAGCAATAAGATGGTTATCACCTGTAATTCCAATAGCTGTTCTCGGGTTTCTTTCGGTATTAAATTCTTTATCCAATTGATCTAATAATTGATTCCCATAGACCAATAATGGTCCGGCTGCTAAAAGATTATAGGCTTCAATACCCGACCAGCCATCTGTTGGTCTCTTTATGATAGAGGCTGCTCCTTCCTTATCTACCGTTAGTCCGACATTTGTTCTATAAGCTGGATATCCTGGTCTGTTAGGGGTTATCATTTCACCTTCTAGCATAAAAAAGATTTCAGGACCACCTTCATCTGTATAAAAGTAACTTCCATTGATGGCCACATCAGCTCCAACTTGTTCCCCACCCTCACTAGTTTTTAAAAAAGAACCCGTTGTTACATATGGGAAAGCAATTTTTATATTATCACTATTCAAATTGATATCGAAAACGGTCACACTTTCATTAGCATCAAACAAGTCGGTAAAATGGAAATATTTCCAAACTATCCCCTCTGAGACTTGTGTAGAATCCCAAGCGGTGCTTTGTAATTTCTCTGCAAGAGAAGGCTCTTCAGTTACAGCAGTATCCTCTTCTTCTATCGGAGGACTGAATGGTAAAGGAGGAGTTCCATAATTCTTATGACAGCCAACAAACAATAAAAAAGCAAAGAGAAGTGTTAAAGGGATTCTACCGCTATTTTTTATCAAGATAACCAAATTATTCTTTTTCATCATTTTATTAATTTACAAGCTAATATTTTATAATATATAATAATCCATTATTGAAGTGAGTCCAATTATAATTACCAATATTTCAATCTCTCTTATTTAACCAAAGCCCCCATTATGTTTTTACCTACGCGAGAATTACCATTCAGGTCATTAGATAGATAATCTTTATTGAGTGGGGAGTCAAGACTACTATTTAAATTCAAAAGCATTTGTGCATTCATTCCATTTTGTAAAGCAGGATTTGAACTACCCTCCGGTAAAAAGGTTCGGCTAAGCATGGTAGCAGGATTGAAATTATTCCCCATAACACTACCCGAACTATTATAGACATCCATTCCAAGAATTGAAGATTGAATTTCAGGGTCAGGTTGTCCACTAGCTGCCGCCACATCCGCCGATCCGCCTTGTTGTTTATTCCCGGATATAATACTGTTATAAAGGTTCAATTGGTTATCCCCGCTTTGACGATATATACCGCCCCCCGGTCCTTGAATTTCATTTCTACTGATTGTACTACTAATTACCGTTACATCAGAACCTCCATATAACAAAAGACCACCACCTCCATTATCTGAAGTACTCATATTTCCAGTAATCAAGCAATTAACTACAGCACCTTTAGATTCCCTAAAGTAAACTCCGGCACCAAAAGACTCCCCCCTATTGCCCATCACTTTTGTATTAAACATAACGAGCTTTACATCGGGATAAGCATAAATAGCCCCTGCAGTTCCTTTAGAATAATTGTCTTTCAACGCTGAGCTATAAATAGCTACATTTGAGCCGGAATAAGCCCAGATAGCTCCTCCATTTCCACCGGCAGTATTATTATCTATCTGACTATTCTCTATTGTCACCTCTCCTCCATAAACAAACATTGCACCGGCTCCATGTGCTCCTTCATTATCTATAATTTCACATTGCTTGAAATGAACTCTGGAATGTCCTATACTCACCCCCCCTCCATTATTCCTATAAAACGTTGCCCCATTAATAACTATAGAGCCTGCCCCAACGGCCTTTCCTCCTGTAATGGTCAATCCGGAGAAGGTTATTTTTTGGTCTTTAACAATTGGCGCACTTATAGAAACAACATGATAGACCAAACTTCCATTATTTAAGGAACCGCTAAATACCGTTTTATAAGCAGCGGGATCTGAAACAGCACCGACTCCTGCATCCTCCGGAAAGCCACCGATAAGAGTAATGTTTTTTGATATTTCAAAGGTTTTATCTCCATCTGATGCAGGATCTCCTTTAGTAATAACTTTTGTTGGAGTATAAGTACCTGCAGCAATAAAAATAGTATCACCGGAAACCGCATTTTCTAATGCTTTTGATAAGCTTGTAGCTTCAGCCCACAGATGACCTTCTCCGGAAGCGTCTTTCTTCACAAAGAAATTGTTAGATAATCCTGCCTCCTGAATAATTATAATTTCATGTGAAATCTCTCCGCGCACGGTATTGATAAGAATCTTACCATGTCGTTCCTCCGCTTTATTCGCATTCACAGAAAAATAAATACTGTCTAATCCTTTGGCACCAGCATCATTTTTAAGTGTAATCCAGTCAACATCAGCACTAGCTTCCCAAGGAACATTACTTACGAAGACAATGCTTTTTTCACTTTCCTGCTGCGAAACGAAAATACTATCTGCTGACCCCATAACCATCTTGGAAGTATATGGTTCAGCATCT
>DATGTY010000239.1:0-11665 GCA_035301605.1 Chitinophagaceae bacterium
GTTCGTACAGATAAGCAATCTGCCGCACAAGCTCTTTCAATACAGGGCCGGATATACGATTATCTTTATTGGTTAGTACGTTGGTTCCTACTTTAACTACAATGAGTTTTTCTGACATTATAAATTGAGTTTGTTAAAAAAAGGGAGTTTATTTATTTTTTTCCCAGCTCTACAGCTCTGTCGAATGCTGCATATGCTGCTTTGGTAATAAATTCTTTTACGTTATTTTCTTCCATAGAATCAATAGCGGCCCGGGTTGTTCCTCCTTTTGAGGCTACTCTATTTATCCATTCTGTGGGGGTGATGCCTTCATTGTTAAATATTTTAATTGCTCCTTCGAAGGTGCTGTTTACAAGTACATGAGAATCATATTCTGAGAATCCCATCTTCTCTGCAGCTTCTAACATGGATTGCATAAAATAGAAAACGTATGCCGGTCCACTTCCTGAAATGCCGGTAGATGCATCAATGTAATTTTCATTTTCTACATGTATAGATTTTCCGGTCATGTCCAAAAAATTCTGAACCATAAGCGATTCTAGCTTGGTTACATGTTCCGATTCTGTAAAAGAAGTGACACCCATACCTACTTGTGCCGGTAAATTAGGCATTGTTCTTATTACTTTCTTTACATTTAATCCTTGAAGAATAGTTTCTAATTTAACACCGGCCATTAAAGAAACAAACATTTGTTTGTCATTGATGAGGGGTCTCATTTCTTCGAATAATGCATCTACATGATTAGGCTTCACAGCCAGAAAAATGATATCAGCTTTAGGCAGGCAGTCTTCCAAATTCTTATATGCATCGAATAACCCTTCCTCCTGAAGTGTTTCTATCTTTTCTAAATCTTTATCATATATCTTTAATTTTTTACCATTGAGCAGGCTGGATTTTGACATTCCTTCTGCATAAGTAGCTCCCATGTGTCCCGCACCAATCATTAAAATTCTCATTCGTTGTATTTTTATATTAGAGAAATAATTTCTATAAATGCAAACTTATCGTAATTTAAGGGTTATGTAAAGAGATACCAATAGAAATTGCCTTTTTCTGCTAATTTTTCACAAAAAGGAGTGATTATTTGCCTTTTTTTGTTAAAATTTGTCATTTTTGGTTTCGAATTTAGTTTTTTTTCTTTTCCTGTAAAAATCTAAAAATTAATTTTTACCAAGTATTTTCGCTCTTTCATAGGCTGCAAAGACGCCTTTTTTTATAGCAACTTTTATTTTATCTTTTTCAAAAGAATCAAAAGCTGCGCTGGTAGTACCTCCTTTAGAGGTTACTTTCTTTATCCATTCTGTAAGGCTGAGGTTGGAACGCTGAAAAATGTTGATGGTTCCTTCAAATGTACTACTTACCAGGATGTGCGCCTCTTTGTCAGAAAAGCCAAGCGACTCAGCTGCTTCCATTAATGCCTGCATAAAATAAAAAACATAAGCAGGACCACTACCAGAAATGGCAGTGGCGGCATCGATAGCATCTTCGTTTTGAACCTGTACTGTTTTTCCGGTCATCATCAAAAGATTTTTTACTAATAGCAATTCTATGTTACTGACCGCTTTTGATGGCGTAAAAACGGTGACGCCTAATCCAATTTGAGCAGGGAGGTTGGGCATGGTACGGATTACTTTCTGCACTTGGAGTCCATGCTGTAAGGCTTTTATGCTGACACCTGCCATTATGGAAATAAATAATTGTGTTTGATTAATAAAAGGACGCATTTGCCGGAATAACTTGGCTGACTGATGTGGTTTTACTGCTATGAATATGAGATCGGCTTCAGGCAAACAATCTTTCAGGTTGTAGAAAGCATCAAAGGATCCTTCTTCTTTAAGCTTTTTGATTTTATCTTCATTATGATCGAAGATTTGTACCTTCTGCCCATTTAATACGGATGACTTTGAGATGCTCAGAGCGTAGGTTGTTCCCATATTGCCTGCCCCTATCGTAAGAACTTTCATCTTGTTTAGATTGATATACTTACAAATCTACTGTATTTGAGGAATATTTTATGTATTTATATTCTGGGCTCTTTCCTTAAAAATTTTTCTCTGATAACATCCTGAACCGGTCTTCGATTGATTTTACTCTCCAGCCAGGAAATGACGTCCAGATAAAGGAAAAATCGGCGTTCGTATGGATTTTCTGCCACCTCTTCCAGTCGATCTTTCAGGTCTATAAATGCCGCCCTTAAACCGCGGATTCCAACGTGATTAAATTTCTTTAAAAAGGTTAGCATTTCTTCTACCACAGCACTTAAATCTTTATTCTTTTCCAAAAAATGATAGACAGAGGGCAGTAAATATTCGGTTACATCATAGTTTTTCAATTCATAATGCGCAATGAGATGAAGAATGCGAGCAAAACATTGAATATCTGCACGCAGGTTCCCAATTTTCAGATTGATAATCTTATTGAGGAATTGGATAGCATTATGATTATCACCACTTCCAAAATACAGACAGGCGATTTTGTAATAAAATACAAGAATACGATGTTGATCCATTTGCATTCTGTATTTTTCTAACTCTTCCAGTAATTCCGGTATAAAGATGGTTCCTTCCTGAAAAGTGCCTTCCAGAAAATGTTGGTTTATTTTAGCGGTATAGGTATGAACAAAAGCCAATACTTTAGTGTTTTTATTGAACTTTTTATAATGACTTTTCCAAAAAGTTTCCAGAGATGCTAATGTGGTTTTAAATTTATCATAGTTCTGGTTGAAGAAATGAGCTGTAAGCAAATTATTTATGGCTTTGAGATATAAAGCCGGGTCTGTTTCTTTTTGTGAGGGATATTTTTCAAACAGATCTACCCATTTTTGGGTATAACGATAGAATAGTATAAAATCCTGAAGAATATAAGCATACCAGGAATGAGCCTGATAAAGATTTACTTTCTCATAAAAGGTCATGGATTGAATCGCAATGGATGCAGTGCCTAGTCGGGGATTCACTTCTTCCGGTAAATTGTTTTTAAAGAAGGAATGAAGCATTAATGCCTCTTTCTCGTTTCGAATATGCCCCATTTTTAGATACATTCCATACATGTTTAAAGCCAGATTGCTAAGTCTGCTGAGACTCGAAAGCTGATGGATGCAATCTTTAGATTCTTCGCTTAATTGTTCTGCACGGTTTTCTATACTTCTGGTAATATGCCTGGCTTCAATGACTTTTTCTAATTCCAATACCTGCATTTTTAGTTCTATTTCCTGATGGGTTTTAGCCAGAGATTTTGCTTTCTCTAATAATTTTAGGCTTTGTTGATACAATCCTTTATTGTAAAGAATTTGCGCATAATCTATAAGCTGACGAATATGAATTCGAATGTCCTTTTTTCGATCCAGTCTTCGTAGCGTTTCGAGTATATGATTGTATAAATGCGCCTTTTGATTGGATAGCTGTTGTCTCTTTAACTTGGGGATTTGGGATAATAGTTTATTCTCGTCATATTGAGTTATTTTGTCTAGTTTATTGAAAAGCTGGACAAAGAGAGGCAGTGTTTTCTTTTTCTTTGGTGTATAATCCAACCTAAATTGTCTTTTTTCTGCTTTAGAAAGCGATTTTATGAGAATAAATACCGGGTCTTTATGTAACTTGGGCATCGGTTTGTATTTTTAGTAATGTGTTGGTATATATATAGTTAAGTATTTATTTTCTTATTGGGTAGTGTATTTTTTATAAAATTAATGATTTTTGTGAATTTAAAAAAACTACTTTTGTGTAGGTTGAAAGTTTGATTCTTTTTAGATGAAAAAAATGATTTAAACTTTGTGGTTTTATAGTTAAGCTAACGTAAGATATGAGTAAGACATTAATAGATAAAATTTGGGATGCACATGTGGTTTCACAACAAGAGAATTTTCCTGCTGTATTTTATATAGATAAGCAGTTTATTCACGAGGTGACAAGTCCGCAGGCTTTTTCGGGCTTGAGAAGCAGAGGAATACCCGTTTTTCGAACTGAAAATACCGTGGCTACGGAAGATCATAATGTGCCTACTTTACACCAGGAGTTGCCCATTAAAGAAGCGTTAAGCAGAAAGCAGGTAGAGACTTTGGAGAAAAATTGTAAAGAGTTTGGTGTACAACTTTACCCGCTGGGACATGATTATCAAGGAATTGTTCATGTGATTGGACCTGAATTGGGGATTACACAACCTGGAATGACCATTGTTTGTGGAGATAGTCACACTTCTACTCATGGGGCTTTTGGGGCTATTGCATTTGGTATTGGAACTTCACAAGTGGAGCAGGTATTGGCTTCTCAATGTATTTTGCAGTATAAGCCTAAGAAGATGAAGATTGAAGTGAATGGAAAGTTGGGAAAAGGAGTGCTGTCAAAGGATATCATCCTGCATATTATTTCCAAAATATCTTCCTCCGGAGCTACCGGATATTTTGTAGAATATGATGGAGATACGATTCATAATTTGAGCATGGAAGCGCGTATGACCATTTGTAATATGACCATTGAAATGGGGGCGCGTGGAGGATTAATTGCTCCTGACGAAACTACTTTTGAGTATGTAAAAGGCAGAAAATTTGCTCCTAAGGGGACGG
Source organism: Chitinophagaceae bacterium (assembly GCA_035301605.1). GTDB lineage: Bacteria > Bacteroidota > Bacteroidia > Chitinophagales > Chitinophagaceae > FW021-bin31. The sequence continues at coordinate 4,562 of DATGTY010000239.1, forward strand.
ATTGGGATAAGGCTTTGGCTTATTGGAAAACGCTTTATTCTGATGAAGATGCGGAATTTGATAAAGTATTGACTTTCAATGCGGAAGATATTGAGCCGATGGTGACTTATGGTACCAATCCCGGTATGGGAATGGGCGTTACACAATCTATTCCTTTATTAGAAGACATAGAGGAAAGAGAGCGTCCATCTTTTAAAAAGGCGCTGGATTATATGGCATTGGAGGAAGGAAAACCAATTTTGAATAAATCTTTAGATTATGTGTTTATTGGAAGTTGCACAAATGCACGTATTGAAGATTTGAGACAAGTGGCTTCTTATGTGAAAGGAAAGAAGAAGGCAGATAATGTGGAAGTTTGGGTCGTGCCGGGATCGGCACAAGTAGCTCAGCAGGCGCATGAAGAAGGTATTGATCAAATTTTATCTGATGCGGGATTTAGTTATAGAGGCGCCGGTTGTTCTGCCTGTTTGGGAATGAATGAGGATAAGATCCCACAGGGGAAATATTGTATTTCTACATCGAACAGAAATTTTGAGGGCAGACAAGGTCCGGGGGCTAGAACACTCTTGGCAAGCCCGTTGACTGCAGCAGTTTCTGCCATTACGGGAAAGATTTCTGATGTGAGAGACTATATTTCGACGGGCTCAATATGACAAGCGACAAGCTCAATATGACAAGCAGCAGGTATAATATGACAAACGATTTATGCCCCTCACCTACGCTAAAGTTGTCTTTCGACAGACTTGGCTTCGGCGGGCAGCTAACTGACTTACGACTAACAGACTAAATATCATGGCAAAAACATTAAGACATATTACTTCGACTTTCGTTCCGTTGCCGGTAGAGAATATAGATACCGATCAGATTATTCCGGCTCGTTTTCTAAAAGCAATTGATAAAGAGGGTTTTGGCAAAAATCTGTTTAGAGATTGGCGATATGAGAATAATAATGAAGATAAACCTAAGAAAGATTTTGTACTCAATAATCCTGATTACAGTGGAGAAATTTTAGTGGCAGGTAAAAATTTTGGTTGTGGCTCTTCACGGGAACATGCTGCCTGGGCGCTTTCTGATTATGGATTTAGAGTAGTAGTGAGCAGTTTCTTTGCAGATATTTTTAAAAGTAATGCCTTAAATAATTTGGTATTGCCGGTGCAGGTATCGGAGGATTTCCTCCAACAAATATTTGATGCTTCAGGAATGGATAATAAAGCAGAATTAGAGGTAGATTTGGAAAATCAAACGATTCAAATTGCTGCAACAGGAGATGTTGAAAGCTTTGAAATAAATGCTTATAAAAAAGAATGTTTGTTGCATGGAGATGATGATATAGATTTTCTGCTAAAGCAGAGGGAAGAAATAGAGAATTTCGAAAAAAACAGAGAAATTACTTTTAGTTAAATGAGTATAAAAAAGAAAATAGTATTTATTCCCGGAGATGGAATAGGACAGGAAGTGGCTCCATGGGGCAAAAAAGTATTGGAGACTGTTGCCGAAAAAAAAGGATATCAGTTTGAGTTTGAAGATGGACTGATGGGGCATGTCGCTATAGAAGCTACAGGAAGTCCATTACCTGATGATACTTTAGAAAAAGCGAAAGCCTGTGATGCTATTCTCTTCGGCGCTATTGGGCATGCAAAGTATGATAATGATCCTTCTCTAAAGGTGCGTCCTGAGCAAGGACTATTGAAAATAAGGAAAGAATTGGGACTTTATGCTAATATTCGTCCAATTCGATTATTTGATGAATTATTGAGTGCTTCCAGCATAAAAGCCGATATTCTGAGAGGTGCAGATATCTTGTTCTTTCGAGAACTGACCGGAGGTGTTTATTTTGGAGAGAAAAATAAAGCTGAAGATGGCAGCTTTGCTTCGGATTTGATGAATTATCATCGGTATGAGGTAGAAAGAATTGCAAGAAAAGCATTTGATGCTGCTATGACGCGCAAGAAAAAGCTTTGTTCTGTGGATAAAGCCAATGTTTTGGAAACTTCCAGATTGTGGAGAGACGTGATTCAGGAAGTGGCAAAGGAATATCCGGAAGTAGAAACTGAGCATATCTTTATTGATAATGCTGCCATGCAGTTGGTGAAAGATCCTAAGCAATTTGATGTAGTGGTTACTGCCAATCTTTTTGGTGATATTTTAACTGATGAAGCTTCACAAATTGCAGGTTCTATGGGGATGCTGGCGTCTGCTTCTATTGGAGATGAAGTCGGGTTTTATGAACCCATTCATGGCTCTGCTCATGATATTGCAGGGAAAGGAATTGCCAATCCTTTAGCTTCAATTTTGTCTGCTGCTTTAATGCTGGATCGATCTTTTGATTTAAAGGAGGATGCTGATGATGTTATTCATGCCGTTGAACAGGTTTTACGAGAAGGTTATCGTACGGTAGATATTGCTGATAAGCACATCTCTAATGATTTTGTTTTAGGTACGGATGCTATGGGGCAGAAAGTGGTGGATTTGTTGAATAGTTGAGTGGTTGAATAGTTGATTAAGTTGAATGGTTGAGTGGTTGATTAAGTTGAATAGTTGAATAGTTGAGAGTAAACTAATAAACCAATAAACCAGTAAACCAATAAACCAGTAAACCAATAAACCATGAAATGGAATAACACATTATATGACCAAAAACATGGCTTTATCTCTAAATATGGAGAAGGGCTAATTGAGGTCTTAAATCCTAAAGAAGGGGAAGTTGTGTTGGATTTGGGATGTGGTACTGGAGATTTGGCAGGTCAAATAGCAGAAAGTGGATGCAGTGTGGTTGGAATTGATGAATCTGAAGAGATGATTGAAGCAGCGAGAGGAAAGTTTCCGAAACAAGAATTTGTAGTGGGGGATGCGAAGAGTCTGAATTTGGTAAAAGTAAATATTCTAGAAGAAGAATTAGATGCTGTTTTTTCTAATGCGGTATTACATTGGATTAAAGAACCGGAGAAGGTTTTGTGGGGCGTAAACAGGTATTTGAAAAAAGGCGGTCGATTTGTAGCAGAATTGGGAGGAAAAGGAAATGTAGAGAAAATTAGGGATAGCATCCATGAGGTTTTGTATAAACATGGATTCAAAGAGCAAGCTGCAATTCAGAAATGGTATTTTCCTTCTGTAGCAGAATATGCAGCTTTATTAGAAAAACATGGGTTTGAAATACGCCTGATTGGGACATATGATCGTCCGACTAAGTTGAAGGATACAGAAAATGGAATTGTGGAATGGTTGGAAATGTTTGCAGGAACTTTTTTTGAGGGGATTTCTGAAAATAAGAAACAGGCACTATTATACGAAATGCAGGCAACGCTGAGAGATGAATTATATCAAGATGGAGAATGGATAGCGGATTATAAAAGATTAAGGTTTTACGCAGTTAAAACGAATCAACTACAGTAAAGGAATAAAACCAATTACCGAATCAACTAAATAAACGAAATATGAGCGACAAGAATAGAGTATATGTATTCGATACGACATTGAGAGATGGGGAGCAAGTTCCCGGATGTCAGTTGACTACGGCGGAAAAGGTAGAAATAGCTAAGGAGTTGGAGCAACTGGGAGTAGATGTGATAGAAGCAGGATTTCCAATATCTAGCCCCGGTGATTTTAAAAGTGTGGAAGAAATCTCTAAAGCGGTTTCTAATCCAACAATCTGTGCGTTGAGCAGAGCAAATAGAAAGGATATCGATGTGGCTGTAGATTCTTTGAAATATGCTAAAAGAAAACGTATCCACACCGGTATAGGCACTTCTGATATTCATATCAAACATAAATTTAACAGTAACAGAGAAGATATTCTGAAACGTGGAGTAGATGCGGTACAATATGCCAAGAAATTTGTAGATGATATTGAATTTTATGCAGAAGATGCCGGACGTTCGGATATTGAATATCTAGCCAGAGTGACAGAAGCTGTTATTGCAGCCGGCGCTACCGTAGTGAATATTCCGGATACTAATGGGTATTGTTTGCCGGAACAATATGCGGCTAAGATTGATTATTTGATGAATCATGTTCCCAATATAGATAAGGCTATCCTTTCGGTGCATTGTCATAATGATTTAGGAATGGCTACCGCTAATTCTGTGGCAGCTTTACAAGCCGGTGCGCGTCAGATAGAAGGAACCATTAATGGGGTAGGGGAACGTGCAGGCAATACTTCTATAGAGGAAGTCAGTATGATTTTGAAAGTGCATCAGGAAACCATCAAATTGCATACAAATATTGATTCAAAAAAGTTCTATAATATTAGTGGCTTGGTTTCTCAAAGGATGAGCATGCCGGTGCAGGCTAATAAAGCCATTGTCGGGAAAAATGCGTTTGCACATAGTTCGGGAATTCATCAGGATGGCGTGTTGAAAAATAAAGAGAATTATCAGATTATGGATCCCGAAGATATTGGTATCCCTTCTCATTCTATTGTGTTGACTGCGCGCAGTGGACGCCATGCGTTGTCTTATAGACTGGAACGTCTGGGTTATCAACCTGAAAATGTAGATTTGGAAGATACTTATACTAGATTTCTGGAGATGGCAGATCGGATTAGAGAAGTGAATGACGATGATTTGATTATGTTGATGAGTGGAGAAGTGAAAGACCGTCAGGTTGAAGGAGATGGTGTGAGCGTGAAATTAGTACAGGTGGTTTGTGGTAATCCATTGCATCCTATGGCTACGGTTAAATTAAATATTAAAGGAGAGGAAAAAGAGGCTTGTGCAAATGGGAATGGTCCTGTAAATGCTGCTTTAAATGCAATCCATCAGCTTATTCCAGATGATGTTAATGTGGATGAATATAATGTTCAGGCCATCCGCGGAGGAAGTGATGATGTGAGTAAGGTTAATTTGAAAATATCCCTGAGAGGGAAATTTAATTATGGATATGGCTACAGTACAGATATAGTAAATGCTTCTGTAAACGCCTATATAGATGCATTAAACAAGATATTATAAGAGATTGAAGATTTGAGGCGATTCGTTTATTTGTACCCGTAGTTCTTTTTTGAGCTGCGGGTCTTTTTTTGTTGAATTGTTGATTGGTTGAATAGGTTAATAGGTTGATTGGTTGAATTGTTGATTGGTTGAATTGTTGATTGGTTGAATTGGTTGAATTGGTTGAATTGTTGAAAAATGTTATCTCACCATCTAACCTACCGAATATTAGGATTGTCATAATTCATGTTTGGTTTCATGATAAAAACCTTACGAAAGCGTTTGATTGCCTTTTTTATATCTACAAGCAACTCATAATCAGAGGCATTACGAACAAAGTAATAATTTGGATTATACCATATAAGGAACGCATTTAAAGAATCTCCTTCTAAATGAAAAAGGTCGGTAATCTGTTTAGGGTGCACTCGAGATTGTATATATTGTCGTTGTTCGTGTTCTTTGTAAGCTTTTTGAAATTTCCAAAGACGTTTTCTCTTTCCGCTGATGGCATCGAATAATGCGCTGATAGGATGGGATACTGCGCCCCAGCCATTCACTTTATTCTCATTTAGTGGGGTGGAAAACCATTCTCTTCGCTCTAAAGAATCTCGGCGATAGTTGGGCTTTTCTCCATAAATATCTACGGGTTCAAAGCTATATTTCATCTCCTTGAGCTGGATATCAATCTTCTGGTTGCTATAAATAGCATTCACTCGAATGGTATCACTAGCATAACCGATGTAGGTAAAGACAATACGATTGTAATTTTTTGCTGTGATTTTGTATTTGCCGCTGCTGTCTGTTATGGTACCTGTTCCCTGGTTAATGTTATATACACTCACGCCTGTGAGTGCTTTATTACTCTCTTTATCCGTGACTGTCCCTATGATAGAAACTTTACGTTGTGACACCGCTAATTGCGGAAGAAACAAGTAAATAGAGAATAATATGAGTATATATTGTAAAGTATATTTCATCTTCGTCGGTCAAACGTACTATATTTCAAAGATGAGAAAAAATTTTGTTTTTAATTTCACAAAAATTTTTAATTTTTGAATCCTTTAAGAGTATGCAAATGGGGGCGATGATTATCTTTTTTCAAGAAAAAGCTTACCTTCATCTGCAATAGAATAATAGGTTATCACAGATGGTTATAGATATTCTTTTTTTAATAATGATGATACTTGCAATTGTGAAAGGTTGGTCTAAAGGCTTTATTGTAGGCATCTTTTCTCTGATTGCATTAATTGTTGGGCTGGCAGCGGCTATTCGCTTATCCACGGAAGTTGGGACTTATTTTGAGGTTCAGACCGGGAGTCCCAGTGTGCTTTGGCCTATAGCTGCTTTTGTTGTAATTTTTATAGGGGTGGCCTTTGTTGTAAAATTATTGGCTAAACTTTTACAAAGTATGCTAAAAATAGTGATGTTGGGGTGGTTAAATAGACTTGTAGGAATTCTGTTTTATATTTTTGCTTATGCTATTATCTTTAGTGTAATCCTTTGGGTGGCGGATCAAATCGAACTCATTCCTTACAGTACGAAGGAAAGTTCTATTGTATATAATCGAATTGCCCAATTAGGACCTCAGGTTATTGATGATATTGTGGGTTGGATTCCGTGGTTTAAAGACACTTTTCATCAGTTAAAGATCTTTTTTGGAAATATTTCTCCTGTAGATTAATGTAGATAAAAAAAAGAGCTACCGCTTTTAGTAGCCCTTTTTATGTAGTCTTCTTCTTGTAAAGAAAGATACAATATTATTGAAATAGAAAAATAACTTTTGAGGGGTTAACGTCCGTTTTTACTTTCCAAATTAAATTTCCATCCTGATCAAGATGATATAAATTTCCGGGCGAGGTGTAATCCTTGGCTGCGGAGATATAAATATGTCTATTGTTAGGTTGAATGGTAATTCCAAAGGGAATATTTATTTGTTGTTCAATATTGGAAGCGATAAAATGTTGGCTAATAACGTCATTATTTTGGGTGTTAATAAGCATATAACTCTTTGTGTTTTGATTGGTATTATAGTCAAAAGCATATTGATAAACATAGAGCTTATTGCCACTCATGGTCATGTTGGTAGCGCTTATATTAAATGTCTTAATCACCGTATCTGCCTGCGTATCTATACTGTATAGGTTGGCAGGAATGTCGCTGTAATTTCCTTTGGCTA
>DATGTY010000240.1:0-2431 GCA_035301605.1 Chitinophagaceae bacterium
TAATTTAGAAGCTCCATGTATTCGATAAAGGCACTTTTTTGGCTACATTTGTAAAGACAGGCAAGATGACTTTAAAAACAAGGATATCATGACGACGAAGAAGGGAAAAGCGGAAAATAAGACCTCTTTAAATGAAAAAAAATTGGGGGAAGATAAAGATTTTTTAACGAAAGCGGGTACCTCTTCCGAAGAATTGAAGGCTTCAAAAGAGGAATTAAAAGCCATTAATGAAGAATTACGCTCCACAGCAGAAGAACTGGAAAACAGCAAGGAAGAATTGCAATCTGTCAATGAGGAACTGACTACCGTAAATAACGAATTAAAAGTGAAGATAGATGAAGTGAGGCATGCCAATTCCGATTTGGAAAATCTGATTCGTTCTACCAACATTGCCACTATTTTTCTGGATAAGGAAATGAATATCAAACGCTATACACCAAGTATTACCAGCATATTTAACCTCATTCCGGGGGATATAGGCAGACCGCTTTCCCATATTACCCACCGATTGTCGTCGGATAATTTTCAGAAGGATGCAACAAAGGTGCTTGAGTCTTTGCAACCAATAGAACGTGAAGTGTACTCGGATGATAATCGAGTTTTTATTGCTCGGTTGTTTCCTTATCGGACGATAGATGACAAAATTGAAGGAACCGTGATTTCCTTTATTGATATTTCAGAAAATGAAAAAGGTAAACAGAAAATACTGGAGGAACGAAATTTTTCGGAATCTATTATTGCAACGATAAGAGAACCATTACTCGTGCTTAACAAAGATATGAAGGTGGTATCTGCTAACCGTTATTTTTGTGAAATTTTTCAGGTGCAGTATGAAGAATATATAGATAAATCAGTTTATGAACTGGGTAATAATCAGTGGGATATACCTAAATTACATGAATTACTCGAAACTATTCTGCCACAGAAAAAACATTTTTCAGATTTTGAAGTGTCATATGATTTTGAAGACATTGGACAACGCACAATGTTGTTGAACGCACGGGAGATAATCCACAACAAGGGAGAAGAGCGACTCATTCTGTTGGCCATAGAAGATGTTACGGAAAGCAAAAGATTAGAAAAAAAATTAGGAGAATCAGAAGTAAATTATCGGGGCATAGTAAATCAGACAGTAGCAGGTATTTTGAAAGTGGATGCTAAAGGGCATTTTATTTTTTCAAACAAGCAGATGGCAAAAATGCTGGGATATGAGCTCGAGGAAATGCTACAGTTGACTACTGCAGATGTGGTTCATAAAAAAGATATAGAAAGGAACAATGAATTGTTTGAGCAGATGCTATCCACTGGCGATTCCTATACTATAGAGAAAAGAATGATTTGCAAAGATGGTCATTTTATCTGGTGCAACAATCAGGTTTCTCCCATTCTTGATCAGGAAAATCGCTTTATTTCTGCAGTTATTGTATCTATAGATATTACAGAACAAAAAAAGGAAGAAGAGCAAAAAGATGATTTTATCGGCATTGCCAGTCATGAGCTAAAGACCCCTTTGACCGGTATTAAAGCTTATTCTGAATTATTATTGGAGAAATTTTCGGATGAAGAACAATCAGAATCTTTTCCGTTGGTTCAAAAGCTAAATAAGCAGGTGGATCGGTTGAACAGGTTGGTTTATGGTTTGTTAGACACTACGCGTATTTCTGAAGGTCGGTTTAATTTAGAGTATGGTCAGTTTGATTTAAATGAGTTGATAGAAAAAAGAGTATCGGAAGCCCGATTAGCTTCCCCCAATTATAAATTTATAATAGAGGCAGGAGAGATACAATCGGTATCTGGAGATTCTGAACGAATCGGGCAGGTTTTGACAAACCTGATATCAAATGCTGTAAAATACTCTCCTGATGCCGATAGGGTTATCATTAGCTCAGAAGATATAAAAGGGGAGAAGGTAAAAGTAAGTGTTCGCGATTTCGGACCGGGTCTGGAACCCAAGATGAAAGAAAAAATTTTTAAACGTTTTTATCGGTCATTAAACAAGGGAAATGCTTCGGGATTTGGTTTGGGATTGTATATTTCTAAAGAGATTATTAAATTACATTTCGGAAAGATAGGAATTGAAAGTCCGGAAACAGGATCCATTTTTTACTTTACTATACCCTATACACCTTAAGTTCTATAAAATAATCCTCAAAATGGGTATTTTTTCCCATTTTGAGGGTTATCTTGTGTGCAAAGGCAGGGCTGTAGTTCTTTTTTTTCTACTGGCATAGAAGTTGAATCTTTTATATTTATTGTTAAAAACTTAAATTTAAAAAAGATGAATAATTTAGAAGGAAAAAAAGTAGCTATTCTGACCGAAGATGGATTTGAAGAATTAGAATTGACCAGCCCGAAAGCAGTATTGGAAGATGCTGGTGCACAAGTGGATATTGTATCTCCTCAAACAGAAAATGTGACCGGATGGAGTGAG
>DATGTY010000241.1:0-18191 GCA_035301605.1 Chitinophagaceae bacterium
CCTTCTACCAGACTTGCAAAAGAGGCAAAATCCAGTCCTAATTCTGGAATGCCTCTTTTCTTTTTTGTCGTAACTTGCTGAATATAAGCAACATAGGAAAATAGGATCAAGTATAAAAGTTGGGAGCTAAGCGAAAATGTAAAAAATTATAGGAATATAACTATTTGAAAAACAGATATTACCAAACAACTTTAAAATCGAGAGTCACAATATCGGTATAATCCTTTCCAAAAAATTTCACGCGAGACTTCTCCCTGACAATCACGGTCTTTAACTCTGCAACATACAATCAGCGTTCGATTGTTTGGATAACTTTGTCCGATACTTTAAAAGCCATTTTGCGCCGCAGTCAATAATAATTATTGATACTTACATGCCGGAATTTAAAATTCGTATCCTATATCCTGTCGGAAATATTTTTTATCAAAATCAATCTTTTCAGCTAATGCTTTAGATTTCTGTAACGCCTCTTGAAGATTTTCACCCAGAGCAGAAGCTGCCATGACTCTTCCTCCGCTAGTCACAATATTGCCCTCTTTTTCAATCGCTCCGGCATAAAAAACATATTCATTTTCATGTACTTCCGGGATTTCTATTCTTAATCCTTTTTCATATTTCCCAGGATATCCTCCTGAAACAACAATAGTAGCTACGCCCGAAAGCGGATTAGTTTTAATCTGATGTTCTGCAAGTTGATTTTTTGCCACCGCATCAAATAATTCTCCCAAATCATTTTCGAGACGCGGTATCACTATCTCCGTTTCGGGATCACCCATTCTGCAATTATATTCAATCACATAAGGTGCATTATCCACCTTAATGAGTCCCAAAAAGATGAATCCACAATAATCAAGATTATCTTCCTGAATACCTTTAATGGTTGGTTGGATAATTTGTCTTTCAATCTTATCCATAAAAGCCTTATCGGCAAAAGGTACGGGAGATACCGCCCCCATTCCTCCTGTATTCAATCCAGTGTCTCCTTCTCCAATTCTTTTATAATCTTTCGCTTCCGGTAAAACAAGATAATCCTTTCCATCAGTTAACACAAAAACAGACAGCTCTATGCCATCAAGAAACTCCTCAATAACCACTTTAGAACTCGCCTTTCCAAATTTTTCATCATGAATCATCTGATCAAATTCATCCAAAGCCTGCTCATGAGATTCACAAATAAGAACTCCTTTACCCGCTGCTAATCCATCCGCTTTTAAAACAATAGGAAGATTTTGAGCTTTTATATAATCCTTTCCTTCTTCAAAATTTGAAGCATCAAACTCATTATAAGAAGCGGTAGGAATTTGATATTTTTCCATAAAAGCCTTGGCAAAAGCTTTACTCCCTTCTAATTGAGCTCCTGATTTTCCGGGACCAATCACAGCAATATCTTGAAGCGAAGAATCTGCCTTGAAGAAATCTACTATTCCTTCCACCAAGGGTACTTCAGGACCGGGAATAACAATATCAATTTCTTTCTCCAGACACACTTTTTTGATGGCTTCAAAGTCGGTCACCCCCAGATTAATATTTTCTCCACACAAAGCCGTACCTGCATTCCCGGGAGCAATACACAAGTAATCACAAAGCTTACTTTCTTTTAACTTCCAGGCTAGTGCATGCTCACGTCCCCCGGCGCCTATTAACAAGAAATTCATAAAAGCGTTTCTATTTTCCCTTTCTACTCATTGCTCTCTCTGCAGCAGCAACGATATCCGGTGTATCTAAACCATATTTTGCCAATAATTCATTCGGTTTTCCACTTTCTCCAAAAGTATCCTGCGTACCAACATACTCTAAAGGAATAGGATTACTTTGTGTAGTAGTTTGCGCTACAGCATCTCCCAATCCGCCATTTACATTATGTTCTTCACAAGTAACAGCACAACCGGTTTTCTTTACAGAAGCAATAATAGCATCCCTATCCAAAGGTTTTATGGTATGAATATTTATTACTTCGACACTTAGACCTTTCTCTTCTAATTCACGACCGGCTTCAATGGCTTTCCAAACCAAATGACCACAAGCAAAAATTGTTACATCCTCTCCATCACTTAATTTCTGTGCTTTACCAATTTCAAAAGGTTGATCTTCAGGAGTAATAATGGGCCATTTCGGACGACCAAAACGAAGATAAACAGGTCCTTCATAGTCAGCAATTGCTTTAGTTGCAGCCTTAGTCTGATTAGCATCACACGGAACAATGACCGTCATTCCGGGCAACATTCTCATCATTCCAATATCTTCCAGAATCTGATGAGTAGCTCCATCTTCTCCCAGGGTTAATCCGGCATGAGAAGCACAAAGTTTCACGTTTTTCCCGGAATAAGCAACTGATTGTCTCACCTGATCATAGACTCTTCCTGTAGAAAAATTAGCAAAGGTGGTTGTAAAAGGAATCTTTCCACCAATAGTCAATCCGGCAGCAGTGCCTATCATATTGGCTTCAGAAATACCACATTGAAAAAAACGTTCAGGATGAGCTTTTATAAAGGGCGCTATCTTTAATGATCCGGCAAGATCAGCTGTCAAAACGACAACATTAGGGTTTTCATTTCCTAATTCTTCCATACCGGCGCCAAACCCATCTCTGGTTGCCTTTTCTCCTAAAACTTGAATATCTTTTAACATAGTTTCTTTTATTAATAAGTAAGTAATCGGCACGAAGATAGAAATATCTTTTCGCTATTGCAAGCCTATTTTATTATCCCGGCATACGAGAAATATATTTGTCTAATTGTTTTAATTGCATAACCACCTCGGTAGAAGTTGGTTTTTCCTTCTTACACAATTTATGATAGCGTCGTGCATTACGCATATCTCTACTCGAAATAGAGATAGACGCCAATTGAATATAAGCAGCTGCACGGCTTTCTCTATCCGGCAAACCAGCATTGACAGCCTTCCGCAAATACTCTTTGGCTTTTTTCATCTTACTCTTTTGGTAAGAAATATTTCCCAACTGGAAAAATGCCTGCGCCTGCACTTCCTTCATCGGAGTGCCCAAAGAAACACATTTCTGCATAAAATCTTCTGCTTCATCCAAATCTTGCCTTGTACTCGAAATGATGGACTTCAGAAAGTAATAAGTAGAGCGAATAGGTTTATATAACAATCCGGGAAATTGGATTTTATTTAAAATCACTTCAGCACCTTCTAAATCACCTTCTTCAAGATAACCCTGAGCCAGTCCTAAGGGACCAAGGAAAAAGTGGGTAAACACAAGAACTAAAGCGATAAAATAAAATATCCAGGCTAAACTAATACCATTTGTAAAGTTAAACAACACGCCAAGCAGAATAAATAATAGGCCAAGGTGTAATCTATATTTCAAAAAAAGTTTACGTATCATCTATATTTTTCTATTAAAAGTCAAAATTCAGTTCGCAAAAATAAGAAAAAAGGATGGTAAGGCGTATTTTAAATATTCCCTGCCACCCTTTATTAATAAATTATTTTCTTATTAATATCTCTTATACAATCCTATTTCTTCTTGGTAGATTTAGGAGCAAAAATAGCAATCATGCGTCGTCCTTCCATCTTCGGCATATTTTCTAATTGTCCGACTTCAGAAAGACTTTCTGCAAATTTCAACAATAGCAATTCTCCTCTGTCTTTAAACAGAATACCTCTACCACGAAATTGGACATAAGCCTTCACTTTATTTCCTCCTTTCAAAAACTTCTCTGCATGTTTGGTTTTAAAAGAAAGATCATGATCATCTGTATTAGGAGTAAATCTAATCTCTTTTACTTCAGATTTAGCAGATTTTGCTTTAATTTCTTTTTCCTTACGTTTTTTCTCGTATAAGAATTTCTTATAATCAATAATCTTACAAACAGGAGGTTTTGCATTAGGAGAAATCTCCACCAAATCCAATTCCTGTTCTCTCGCCATCTCACGAGCCTTGTCCGATGAATAGACGCCCACTTTTACATTATCTCCTACCACTCTTACTTCAGGAACCCTAATTCTTTCATTAATTCTGTGTTCAGGTCCTTTTCTCCGATTAAACCTTCTTTTGTTTGATTTTCTTCTCTTCATTAAAATTTAAATTGATTGACAAATTTTGTTTTTATTCAAAAACGCTTTTTTCTTTCACTTCTTTTGACAGCATTTGGATGAATTCGTCTGGATTTACCTTCCCTAAATCTCCATGCTTATGTTTTCTTACAGACCATTTATTCTCAGCCACTTCTTTATCACCAATGATAAGCATATATGGAATTTTCATCAATTCAGCATCACGAATTTTTCTACCTATTTTTTCACTTCTATCATCTATTTCAGCGCGAATATCCGCTTTTTCTAATAATTCAACGATTTTTTCCGAATAATTATTAGATTTATCACTAATAGGTAGCACTTTCACCTGTATTGGCGTAAGCCACAACGGGAAATTCCCAGCACAATGTTCTATCAATACAGCAACAAAACGTTCCAAACTACCAAAGGGAGCTCTATGAATCATTACCGGCCGATGTTTCTGATTATCAGCACCAATATATTCAAGTTGAAACCTTTCCGGAAGATTGTAATCTACCTGAATAGTCCCTAATTGCCATTTTCTACCTAAGGCATCACTGACCATAAAATCAAGTTTGGGACCATAAAAAGCAGCTTCGTCATATTCTATTACCGTATTTAACTCTTTTTCTTTAACAGATTCGAGTATCGCTTGTTCAGCTAATTCCCAATTTTCTTCAGAACCAATATATTTTGAATGGTCTTTTTTATCTCTTAAAGAAACCTGCGCCGTATATTCTTCAAAGCCCAAACTTTTAAAAACGTAAAAAACCAAATCTATCACCCGTAAGAATTCCTCTTTCACCTGATCCGGACGACAAAACAAATGTGCATCATCTTGGGTAAATCCTCTAACCCGCGTCAGTCCATGCAGCTCCCCACTCTGTTCATATCTATAAACCGTTCCAAACTCTGCATACCTTACCGGTAGCTCTTTGTATGATTTTGGAGATGATTTATAAATTTCACAATGATGTGGACAGTTCATAGGTTTCAGCAGGTACTCCTCTCCTTCTTGTGGGGTATGAATAGGCTGAAAACTATCTTTTCCATATTTGGCATAATGTCCTGAAGTTTCATACAGGCTTTTATTCCCAATATGTGGCGTAATAACCGGTTCATAACCCGATTCTCTTTGAGCCTCCTGCAAAAATTTTTGTAATCTTTCTCTCAGCTTGGCTCCTTTAGGCAACCAAAGAGGGAGTCCGGCACCCACCTTTTCCGAAAAAGTAAACAATTCCAGTTCTTTTCCCAGCTTTCTATGATCTCTCTTCTTTGCTTCTTCTACCCGCTCCAGATACGCTGTTAATTCTTTCTTTTTGGGAAAAGTAATACCATAGATTCTAGTCAGCATCTTATTATGCTCATCTCCTCTCCAATATGCACCGGCAATACTGGTGAGTTTTATTGCTTTAATAAAACCGGTATTGGGAATATGAGGTCCTCTACAAAGATCTGTAAAATGCCCCTGCGAATAAAAGGTTATTGTTCCATCTTCCAATCCTTCTAAAAGATCCAGTTTATATTCATCTCCTTTGTTTTTAAAATAAGATACAGCTTCTTTTTTAGAGATATCTTTACGAACATAAGCACTCTTTTTCTTGGCTAGTTCTTGCATTTTTTTCTCTAAAACAACCAAATCCTCATCCGATATCTGACGATCTCCCAAATCTATATCATAATAAAATCCATTTTCTATGGGTGGACCGATACCAAATTTTACATCCGGAAATACTGCTTCCAACGCTTCAGCCAACAGATGTGCTGAAGAATGCCAAAATGCTTTTTTCCCACCTTTATCTTTCCAGGTCAACAAACTCACATCGGCATCTTCTTCAATAGATCTCGTGGCATCCCAAATTTCACCATTCACTTCTGCTGCCAATACATTACGCGCTAATCCCTGGCTGATTGAACTTGCTATATCTAGTCCCGTAATCCCTTTTTCAAAAGACTTTACCGAGCCATCCGGCAATGTTATATTTATATTTTTCATATAAGGACGAACCTATTTCCTGTTTATTATATATTCTCAAGATGCGAAAATATAAAACTATCCTTAATTATTAGCTATTACAGCCTAATAACAAAAAAATTATTGCTAAAAAGTTCAATATCTCTATTCATAATACTTCACAAGGTTAAAAATTCCTCTTTCATGCTTAATTTCTAAACACTGGCAAGAATCCTTCTATACTTCCTACCATAGGCCGTAGGTGTCAGATTTGTATATTTCTTAAACATCTTCCCAAAAAACTTCAAATCAGTATAACCCACTTCATACATCACCTCTTTAATATGTTTTCCCTCTCTTTCAAGCATTTTTTTTGCAGCCTCCACTTTTACACGCTGCAAATACTCCTGGGGGGTGTATTGTGTCGATTTTTTAAACCGACGAATAAAACTACGCTTACTCATCGGCAATTGTTCTGCCACTTCTCCGACAGTAATTTCCTTATAGTTCTTCTCGATAATTGTTTGCGCATTATGTATCTCCTGATCATTATGTCTGCGCTGGCCTTGAAACACAAAAAAGTGTGACTGAGTAACCCGATCTAAATCAATGGAAAATAACTTACTGAGTTTTAAGGCTATGCTACGACCACAGAATTTTGAAATTATATACGAAAGTAAATTTAAGGATGAAAATCCACCACCACCGGTATAAATTCCTTCTTCATCAGTCAATACCGCATCGGGTTTTACTTTAGCTTTTGGGTAACGCTTCTTTAGCTCCTCCATAGCCAACCAATGAGAGGTATAATTTTTACCATTTAATAATCCGGCTTCGGCCAAAAAATAAGCTCCGAAACACAAACTAGCCACCTCCGATCCTTGAGCATACATTCTTTGTAACCAAGGCACGACAGCTTCATTTTTAGCTAACACTTTCATCGGATCACGGTCACCTTTAAATGCAGGTATGATGACCAAATCAGCATTCTGTACTTCAGCCAAAGTTTTCTGACAGTCAAATTGACTCCTCCACTCCAACATCACTTTGTCATTATCAACCCCAACTAAAATTAACTTAAAAGCGGGCGGTCTGCCTTCTTTTCGCAACAGCTGATTGGTCGTAGTCAACAAATCTATTATAGCAGCCATTGCACTCAAAAAAGCATCTTCGTAAACTATTATTGCAACAGACTTCATTATATTATTTTTCTCTAACTTGTAAAAGTATAAAATTATTTTGTCATAATCACCCCCTTATTTAGTCATTTATGCAACATCTTTCATAATATAAAATCCATTTTCTTTGTATTAATTATATTCTCTAAAAGACAAAAATATGAAACAAGTAAATCCTTACATCAGTTTTGCAGGAAATTGCGAAGAAGCTTTTAAATTTTATCACAACATTTTTGGCGGCAAACTTCAATTTATCCGTTTTAAGGAGATGGGAGAAGAAATTCCTGGCCTGGATAATCTTACAGAAGAAAAACTAAACATGATTGCCAATATTGCCTTACCGATAGGTGCGAACACAATGCTTATGGGCGATGACGGGGCAGGTGTTTTTGGCAACGGCGTCTCCAATGCCGATAGAATCAATATTGAAATCGAAGCAGAATCTGCTAAAGAAGCCGATCGACTCTTCAATGCATTATCGGATGGCGGGAAAGTAAAAATGAAATTAACCAAAACATCCTGGGCGGAAAAATTCGGGCAGTGCACCGATCCATTCGGAGTAAAATGGATGGTAAATTACAGTTTGTAAACGATTAGGCATTGAGTAGATTCTCCTCTTAAACTTCTTAATAGCCTTAGCAACGAACAGGTAAATGATAAAAAACGAAGCCAAACATTTATAATGATAATGATATGAGATACCTTTTAATAACATTCATTCCCTTAACAGCCACGGAAGAATACTAAAATCAAATAAATAAAGAATTATTCAATTGTTTTAAACAAATAGAAATATGGACTCACAAATTTTTGTAAACCTGCCGGTTAAAGATCTCGAAAAATCCATGACATTTTATAAGGAACTCGGATTCACTATCGACGCTCAATTCACTGATGAAACTGCAGCATGTGTAGTGATCTCCGATACTATTTATGTAATGCTTTTAACGCACACAAAAATGAAGGAATTTACTTCAAAAGAAATAGCAAACGCTCATAAAACAACGGAAACAATTAACGCTTTAAGTGCTGAGAGCAAAGAAGCCGTCGATAAATTAATCAATAAGGCTTTAGAAAACGGGGGCACTGAAACATACGAACCACAAGAACTGGGATTCATGTACAGCCGGAGTTTCAACGATCCAGATGGGCATATCTGGGAGGTATTCTGGATGGATATGGCAGCAGTGAACAAGCAAAGGTAATCAGTATCCGATTGACATATTAACAACTAAAACAAAGAAAAATGACTACAAATAACATCTCCACCTGTCTATGGTTTGATGATCAGGCAGAGAAAGCTGCAAAATTTTATACTTCTGTATTTGACAATGCCGAAATCACGACCACTTCCCGCTATACCAAAGAATCTTCCATACCTTCAGGAAAAAATATGGCTGGTGTAAGGATAAATTTGGAGTTACCTGGCAATTGATGCTAACCAATCCCGATGGCGAAGACCGACCTTTTATTACCCCCAGTTTAATGTTTACGGGAGACAACACCAATCATGCAGAGGAGGCCATTAATCTATATCTTTCCATATTTAAAAACAGTAAAAAGGGGAACCTTGCACCTTATCCCAAAGATACAGAACCCGCTAAAAAAGGGGCGCTGATGTATGGCGATTTGCAAATAAAAAATACCTGGCTGGCAGTGATGGATTCAGGTGTAGAACAAGATTTTACTTTTAATGAAGGGATTTCTATTATAGTACCATGCGAAGATCAGAAAGAAATCGACCATTATTGGGAACAACTCACCGCCGATGGCGGAGCAGAAAGTCAGTGTGGCGGGCTAAAGGATAAATACGGAAGGGAGTGCTATTTAAGAAATACAACTAAAATAATTACTATATGTATCAATGGTTCAAAAGATAACTATAACTCTAAACTCCCCATATATCATCGGCATCTATAACAGCGTATTCCCCTTTTTCAATCTGTTTTTCAGATTCTTTTATCTTTTCGACAAATTCCGAATTGCATCCTAAATTGTTACGAATCAATAGTTTCTTTAAACAATCTAAAAAAAATTTTAGCAGCTTTACTGCGCATATCTATTTTTACGATTGTAGCCATTTCAACCTAATTTTACCCAAAAAACTATTATATCTGTCATAAAGAAACGAAGTCACAAAGAGAGCTTTGCCTTTTTCGTTTATGGCAAAATTACTATATTTGAATAAAAGTATTCTTGCTAAATAAAACCCGTATTAATGACAAAATTGGATCCCATAATCGCTGTTAAAGATGTTGAAGCCAGTGCCCAATGGTATCATCAAATCTTTGGCTTTCGAAATGCACACGGAGGGAAAGATTTTGCCGTTTTACTTGATGAAGACGATGTCGTCATGCTATGTTTACACCAATGGGGAATAGATGAACATCCTTCATTATCGGACCAGCGCATTCCTGCCGGGAATGGATTTTTGCTTTATTTCAAAACCGACAATATGCCAAAAATGCTCAATCGTGTGGAACAAATGCATTGGCCCATAGAAGAAGCCTTGCATCAGAATCCTAATTCCCGGAGAAAAGAGTTTTCTTTAAAAGACCCTGACGGCTATTTTATCACCGTAACAACTTATCATGAATATGAAGGATAAAAGCTTAAAGTATGCCGTACTTCTCCGTGGCGTAAATATTGGCGGCAGAAAGGTGAAATCTGCCGAATTAAAGGACTGTTTTGCTCAAGCCGGTTATAAAAAGGTAAAAACAGTATTGGCCACCGGTAATGTCATTATCCAAAGTGAAAAAACACCGGAAGAACTCCGACCTCAAATTGAAAAAACACTGCTGGACAAGTTTAATTTTTCGATAAAAGTAGGGCTCGTCAGTGAAGAAAAACTCCATCAAATTATTGAGGATTGTCCTTTTGAGAAACAGGAAAATTTTCATCGTTATGTGTTGTTTTTAGACCGGATGATTGAAGTCAATGACCTGCCATTGGATGCAGAAATAGAAACCGTAAAAACCGGTAACAATATCATCTACTGGAAGGTACAAAAAGGTTTCACCCTCAAGAGTAAATTTGCCAAAACTTCCCAAAAACGATTAAAAAATACGTTCTCTACCACACGAAATTTAAATACTCTGGAAAAGATTAGGAAAAAGATGGAGACCATCTGATTTTGAATGTCTTTTTCATTTTTTAAGGAAAATCAAAAACTAGCAAACAAAAAGAAAATCCGAATACAAACAAACCGTTATAAATGATTCATTCGCTCAATCAAATCTTGAGTTTTCTCCTTGAATTAGGGATATTAACTGCCTTTTGCTATACCGGTTTTCATTTAGATGTTTCGCCCGGTTGGCAATATGTATCGGGCATTGGAGTACCAATTATGGTTCTTATTTTTGAACCAAAAAGATGGCACCCAAAGCAAAAAAACAAATTCCAAAAGGAGATACAAATTAGCCCAATATTTATATTTTTTATATCTTTACTGAATTCGAGTTCTATAAAAACTACTCATGAAAAAATTATTAATTCTTGCCGGTCTCGGTTTATTACTCGCCGCCTGTAACTCAAATCCAAAGTCTTCCAATTCAAAAAACAACAAAGACAAGGCGAATGCGATAACCTCCGAAAGCGAATGTTTTGCTTCGTTGACGCAGCAGGACAGCATCTGGTTACAACTTAAAATTTCTTCTAATGACGTCACCGGCACCCTGATATACCATCTTTACGAAAAAGATAAGAACGAAGGAACGCTTCAGGGAACCTTAAAAGGAGATACCATTATAGCCGATTATACCTTTCGGTCAGAAGGTCAGACTTCTGTCAGAGAAGTAGCCTTTTTGTTAAAAAAAGGTAGCGTGATTGAAGGCTTTGGCAATATGGAAATGCAGGATAAAAAAATGGAATTTAAAAACAGAAAAAACATCGACTTCTCCAATGGCATTACTTTCCAAAAGATAGATTGTGAGGGCATTGACAGTGTCTTTCAGATAGAATAAATTTATTCTATGGACTTATTCAACTCTAAAGATAATAAAACCATCAACCGACTTCCCAAAGATGGTGAGCTATATTATTACGACAGCATTTTGTCTGCTGAAATGGCTACCAACTACTTCCGTCAGTTGATGCAGGAAATACAATGGCAACAGGATGAAGTCTATATTTTTGGCAAGCACATCTTTACCAAACGCGAAGTAGCCTGGTATGGAGAAAAGCCTTTCACCTACACGTATTCGGGAATCACAAAAAAAGCGCGTCCTTGGACACCTACATTAAATCAGATGAAAGCATTGGTAGAACAAGAAAGCGGACAAACGTATAATTCTTGTTTGCTAAACCTCTATCACAATGGCAATGAAGGCATGAACTGGCACAGCGATGATGAAAAAGATTTAGCTCCCTATGCCGCCATCGCTTCTGTGAGCCTGGGTGCCGCGCGTCCATTTGCTTTCAAACATAAACAAAGTAAAGAGAAAGTAAAACTACAACTTCATCACGGCAGCCTCTTAGTGATGAAAGGCGAAACCCAACGCCATTGGCTTCACAGCCTGCCAAAATCCCAAAAAGTAATAAAACCCCGTATAAATCTAACCTTTAGGCAGATAGCGAAATGATTTTCTCTATTAAAAACTAATCCTCCTTTACTT
The DNA here is from genome assembly GCA_035301605.1 of Chitinophagaceae bacterium. GTDB lineage: Bacteria > Bacteroidota > Bacteroidia > Chitinophagales > Chitinophagaceae > FW021-bin31. The sequence continues at coordinate 11,769 of DATGTY010000241.1, forward strand.
AAAATATTTCTTCGCTTTTTCATTGCGATGTGGACAACCCGGCCAGCAACAAGGGCGTTTTTTCCCTTCAAGGACTTCTTTAACTAGTCGTTCAATGTGATTTTGTCGAGTTTCAGCCTTTTTCACGATGGTCGTCCAACAAATCCATTCATTACGTGCCAGTTCCGTAAGTTTGTTCCAATTTTCAATAACAGCAGGTTTAGCTACCAATGCTTGTTTTAAATCCTCCGGCACTTTATGTACGACCCCCTGTTTGATTTTCACCTTGTCCATATTCCTAAATATTAGAGTTTATTTTAAATATTTAAATACCAAATTCAACCGGCAATAAACCGTCGGTAATAATCAAATCCTGTCGATTATCTTCGACAATAACGCTTGTTTTTTTTGATGCATAACAATTAGCTTTTATGAGCTTGGTATTTTTTCATTACTTTTTCTAGTTCATTATAAGCTCTTCCATATTTGATGGAAAGATTCAATAAAATTAGCAATTTCTTTCCTCTTTTAAACTTTTTTCATCCCTACTGACGTAGGGCTGTCATAACCCGCATTTACCTTTGGGTTATTATTCATTTTAAAACAGTATATTATGCGTACAGAAACAGCAAAAAACGAACTTATGACTGTCATGACAACAGCGGATTTATTAAAACACTGGCAAGGCCATCGTGGCTTAACACGTCGAGTTATTGAAGCCTTTCCGGAAAAAGAATTGTTTAATTACTGCATAGGCGGAATGCGTCCTTTTGGGGAAATGGTGATGGAACTTTTAGCTATTGCAGCACCCGGCCTGCGAGAAATCGTTACTGGAGAACAAGAAAAATACGATCACGATTTAGGAATTAGCTCAAAATCCGAACTTCTAAGACAATGGGATGAAACTACCGAAATAATAGAGCAATATTTCCCGAAGATCAGGTTGGAACAATATCATCAATCCATAAAATCCTTTGGCCGTTTTGAAAGCACAGTGATTGAGAATATATTTTATTTCATAGATAATGAAATCCACCACCGCGGACAAGGGTATGTGTATTTGCGCTCTCTGGATATTGAACCGCCTTTCTTTTGGGAGCACTAATCCTATTTATTCTTCAAATAATTTTGTTCGCTCTAAGATGCGTTTTATGGTAGTTTTCAGCCACTGTGGTTTGATAATTTGGGCATAATCGCCAAACATCAACAACCAGCGGGCAAAACCCTCGTCATTTTCACTGATTTGGAAGGTCATCTCTACTTGATCTTCCATTTCTTTTTCTGAAGCAAACCCATAAAAATGTCGATCATATTTTAAATATCTCACCACTTTTTTATCCACTAAAAGCTTTGCTTCAACCTTTCGGTATATTTGTTTTTGTTGACGGTAATCTTCTACAGAACCATGCTTTCGGGTATAATCCAAATCTGTTCGTGCTATTCCATGAATACGATCCAGACGAAATTGCCGATAGTCTTTTCGCAAATGACAATAACCCAAAATATACCAAAATTGATTTTCATAAAAAACTCCAACTGCTTCTATGTTTCGCTCTCCGGGATGATCTGCATTCAGTGCCTGATAGTTCAGTTTCACCTGTTTCCTTTCTACGGTACAATCAAAAAGAATTTCCAGCGCATGCGGAACTTTTTCATTAAAAGCTTTTTGAGTAGAATGAATGGAGATATATTGTTCTAAGGTTTCCACACGATCTTTTTCTGCCCCACGCAAAACCGATTTTATTTTATACATGGCCGACTCAAAATGTTCGCCCAAGTTTTTGTCGGTAAAATGCTGCATCAATTTCTCCGCTGCAATAAAACTGCCGGCTTCCTCCTGTGTAAACATCACCGGCGGCAGCCGATAGCCATTCACCAATGAATAACCTACCCCGGCTTCGCCAAAGAGTGGTACTCCGGCATTTTCTAAACTTCGAATATCCCGATAAATCGTACGCAAACTTACCTGAAAGCGATTGGCCAATTCCTGTGATTTTACAATTTTCTTGGATTGTAATTGGATGAGTATAGAGATTAATCGATCAAAACGTTTTAAAGTATCATCTTCCATTACTTCAATTTGCAATGACAATAATAATCAAAAACTCCGACTTTTTAGAATTGCATTAATTACCTCGCAAAGATAAATGTTATCTGAAGTTATAAAGCTTCGCTATCATTTATTCTTATTCTTCGGTGGTCTCATCACCATATAAAAAATGCGAACCGTAATGATTGTAATAATTCCTTGTATCACAACCATTGTTATAATTGCTGAAGTATTCATTCCTTTAATCTTTTAATTCATTCTTTTTCTTTAATCTTTGACCTGCAACATAGACCAAATAAACCATTACAGCAAAAGCTATGGTTAATATTGCTCTGGATATCTTGGAAAAGATCATCTTTTCTTTTAAAAATTCGACCTTTGCCATGTCTGTTGCTGAGGCAATCTGCCTATGAAGGTCAGCATACATTATTTTACTAACAATTGAACCGGATGAAAAGTTCCATCCCTGTCCACTAAACAGACTACTAAAGGCAGCCCCCCAGTCGTTATTTTCCGGTGTAACAAGCGCTCCCAGAAACACAATGATAATAAGTGTAGGCGTCACATATCTCAATAAAAATTTAAATATCTTCGGTACTTTCATATCAGCACCTTCGGTAATCTCCTTCCAACCTTTATTTACCCCGTAAATCCAAGAAAAAATGATAGCTTCAAACATGGCTAACACTACCAGACTCACTGTGCCTACCCAATAGTCAAACTCATCTAAAACCCCATATTCATAAAATACAACAGCCGGTAGCCCTAGCAATAAAGCAACTAATCCCAAACTCCAGGCGGATTTACTTCGCGACCAGTCAAACTTACTTTCAAAAAAGCCCATCCATGGTGTTCCCATCGCCAAAGAAGAAGTGATACCTGCAAAGAATAATAAACCGAACCATAATACCCCGGCAATAGGACCTATAATAGTACCCAATTGATCAAAAAGATAAGGCATCGTCTGAAAAGTCATTCCAAAACTTGCATTTTCTTTCACCCAATCCAATCCTAAAAATCCTGAAGCAATAGGAATCAAAATCAAACTTCCTATCACAATCTCTACAAATTCATTGGTAAAACCGGAGGCCATTGCATTTAAAGCAATATCCTCCTTCGCTTTTATATAAGAAGCATAACTCTGTATGAAGCCCCAACCCAGACCGAGAGTAAAGAAAATCTGTCCCGCAGCAGCTAGCCAGACTTTCGGATTTAAAAGAGAATCAAACTTTACCGTCCATAAGAAATTTAATCCATCCCAAGCGCTGGCATCGGGAACAGCTGCACTGGCGCCACTTGTACCCAAAGTTAATCCCTTAACAGCCAAAATGGCGCCAAAGAGCAACAATAGAGGCATTCCGATTTTGGCTACTTTTTCAATCCCACTCAGACCTTTAGAAAGAATATAAATATTTAAAAATAAAGTAAATAAGAATATTATTAATGAAAAAGCAGAAGTTCCGGAAGCGCCGCTTAAAAAGTTAGTATAATCTGCAAAAAACTGCGCTACCTGCCCCTGGTCGGCACCATTAAAAGAGCCCATAACAGTCTGAATAATATAGCCTAAAGACCAGGATTCGATATAAGTATAATAGGCAATAACAACGACATTGGTAAAAATTCCAAAGACCCCGGTAAATTTCCAAAACCGCCCCTCTGTCATTTTATCAAACATAAAAGGCGTACTATGATGTCCGGATTTCCCTCCTAATCTGCCAACTCCCCATTCTACCCAAAGAAGCGGAACACCCATAATCACAAAACAAACTAAATAGGGAATTAAAAATGCGCCACCACCATTATCAACAGCCTGAATAGGAAATCTGAGAAAGTTTGCTAACCCCACAGCACTTCCTGCCATAGCCAATATAAGCCCTAACCTACTACCCCATCCCTGGCTCGTATTTGTATTACTCATAAAATATTTTTGAAATTTAGATTTTGATAGATTAATATTTTATATTAAAGAATCAAGATCCAACAGAAAAGGTGAATTAATTATATTTTATTGCGTCAACCAACAATAAAACACAAGGAGGGATTGGAAGAAGTAATCAAATATGTTAAATCTTTTCAGATTATATAACTTCTCTCTATAATGCAAATTTTCAATATCCTTTTTTGTTACCTAGCCGTTTTCAATCGATTTTCTAGAAATACATAGATAAGGTAAAATTTCAAAAAAATAAAATTATAGGTAAAAAAACAGCTATTTAATCAAAAAAACAGCTTAAAAATCAATTTCTCTTAATAAATTAGTTCCTTTTTGGGAAAATTATTTCTATTTCCCAAAATAGAATCTTACCAGACAAAAGTACCAACAGCTCCCTTTTCTAATTTTGCTAAAACACTTTTCCCCTTATATTTTATATTAAAACTTTTCTCCTGATTACTGTCATTTAATACAATCAGCACCTTATTTCCATTAGGTGTTTTGAAAGCTACATTGGGCAGATTATTCAGCATATTGCTCCCAATTCTAACCGATCCCGGTCTTACAAATTTAGAAGCCGATGCAATAATATAATAAGAAACATTTCTTGTTATGTTACTGCCGATGGTCAGCGCCCCCATGCAATTCGAACACCCACCCGGCGTATGCGGCTGATAATTGGGGTCTGAAGCCAGATTCCATTCCAATACATTCTTACTCCAGTTTCTAGTAGCACCAATAATGAGATTTTTCACATGCCATTGCAGGTCGCCCGCAAAATCTCCCGAACCGCCGGTCCATTGTTCAGTAAAATACACCCCTTTCTGTGGATAAGCCTTGTGCACTTGAGACAATGCGCTAATATCTCCGGCATATAAATGAAAAGCAGAACCTGCAATATATTTCCGGGCATCATCATCCTTTAATACCGTGATCGGATAATCAGGTCGATCGCAATTGTGATCATAAATAATTATTTTAGTCTTGATGCCGACTTTTTCAAATGCAGGTCCCAAATCATTTTTTATAAAATCAGTCTGTTCATCAGCTGTCATAACCATGCTCGGATTATTGTCCGGATTCAGCGGCTCATTTTGTGGCGTGATGGCATCAATGGTGATCCCATTAGCATCCATTGCCTGTATGTATTTCACAAAATATTGGGCATATTCATCATAATATTCCGGATCCAGTTTCCCACCTTTGGAACTCTTGTTTGTTTTCATCCATACAGGCGCAGACCAGGGCGATCCTAAAATTTCTATATCCGGATTAATTTTTAATATCTCTTTCAAAAGAGGAATAAGATTGTATTTATCAGCATCAAGATCAAAATACTGCAAAGTGGTATCTGTTTGTTCGGAAGAAACATCATCATAGGAAAATACGCGCTTACTCAGATCAGAAGCACCTATGCTAATCCGTAAATAACTCACTCCAATGAAAGTACTGTCGGTAGAAAACAGTTCCTCTAATAGCGCTTTTCTTTTATCGGCAGGTAAATGGTAAATAAGAGATGCACTTCCGTCGGTTAATGTATATCCAAAACCATCTATTGATTGATATTCCTTAGATTCATCCACCGTTATAGTTGGCGTATTATTGGACTGATTAGAGAATAACAAACTCACCTTTTGTTTTTGAAACAAGGCGCTTTGATCTGCTGAAGTCAGCCAAAGTTGTACGTCTGATTTTACCGGAGGATTCGGCCTATCGGTTGTATCCTGGGGAGAATTTGGTTGTTCCGGTTCTGGCGTTTCAGTAGCATTACCGCAACTATATACCCCAAAAGTCAATAAAAACATGGAATAAATAAGGTGCTTTTTCATATTAAACAACTCGTTTTAATCGTTTAGAATAACGGATAAGTATTTCAAGTTAAAATAGAAAAACATGATTTCCATTAATTTTTTTGAAACACCCTTACATAATCTACAAACATTCGTTGTGGAAATACCGTCGTATTATCCGGAGATCCCGGCCAGTCTCCACCAACAGCCACATTAAAGATAAAAAAAGAAGGATCGTCAAAAGGATAAATCCCTCCCGAAATATCCTGTCGAGCGGCTTTCACATAAGCTATATTATCCATCAAAATGGTCATGGAGTCCTTCGTCCAAATCAGGCTAAACACATGAAATTCATCCGAAAAATCACCGGAGGATAACTGATGTGTATTATTAAAGGTACCCTCTGCCCCACTGTTCTGTTTCCAATGCAAGGAACCCACCACCTGTGACGGATTTTTTCCAATGACTTCCATAATATCAGTTTCCCCACATTGTGGCCAGCCTACCGAAGAAATATTGCTTCCCAACATCCACAATGCAGGCCACAAACCATGAGCCACAGGCAGTTTTGCACGCATATCTATACGACCATAGGTAAATTCTCTTTTACCTTGTGTCGTAATGCGTGCTGACGTAAACCGACTACCGTTATAATCTTCTTTTCGGGCTTC
>DATGTY010000242.1:0-7103 GCA_035301605.1 Chitinophagaceae bacterium
AGGAGGGTGGCGATGATGTGACCGACGTTCCTTATGAAGAAGTGAAATAATCTCTTCCTCTGATATTAATGCATAGCCCGAATCTGTTTATTTATAATGGATTCGGGCTTTATTTTGATATAAAAATAATTTGCGTTTTTATATATCCCCGTAAAAAAGATAATAACAGTCTCTTTCATTGAGCAGCCTTTTATATGAGCTTATATTCTATTTGATTTCTCCAAATCGTAGCAATATTTTATGTCCTCCTTCTTTCCGCTTTACTGAGCTGATAATGCAAATGTTATTTTTTCCTGTTTGATATAAAGAAGACCAAATGGTTTGCGTCCAGTCTTCTTGGTAGCTTTTTGCCGGATGCCAGGGAGCTGTATTCAGGTGCCAGTGTTTTCCATAATCTTCGCTTATAGAAATATTGCCTTTGTTGGAAGTCAACACCAGCGTTCCGTCTTGTAAAGAAAGAATATAAGGCGCTCCATTTTGATGGGGGATTAATGTTCCCAGACCTAGCGGCCAGTGGAAGCCATCTTCGCTGGTTTTATAATAAATATTGCAATCTTCCGGACCGCATATTTCATATACGACTATGTATTTGCCGTTTTTCATTTGGGTCCACACCGGCATGCCCGGACGGGAAGCGGGATGTCCCGGTTCATAAGCGACCCATATTTCATTTTCCCAGCTTTTACCCAAATCCGGAGAGATTTTTTCAGAAATGATCTGACTGTAAGATGGTTTTTCGGTTACATGTTTTTCATTTGCGTACATGACCGCTAATCTTCCATCTTCCAAAAAGTAGAAATGGGGTTCATAAATACCTTTATCCGGATGTCCCAATTCACCTGGTTTACCTTCGTTGGCATCAATTGTGCTCATTTTTTCCCAATTATGTCCGCCATCTGTACTTTTATATACCGGCAGACGGTAAGATTCCTGCCAGCGTACAGACCGGCAACCTAACAAAATAGAACCATCAGGCAGTTGAATGAATGCCGCATTATCCACATCTCTACCGGGTTCAGAAACCAAACTGATGGCTTCCCAATGCCGACCCTGGTCGGTACTTTCAGCAATTTCAATGGCGTATCCACCTGTGGGTTCCTTTTTATATCCTGCATTTCTGGAAACGGTGTAGGCTGCCAGCCATTTTCCATCATCCAACTTAATCATACGCCCGTATTGAGAGCCGTAATTTCCACGACTGCCTTCAATGGTTTTATTGACAGGTTCATGGCTAACGGTAATGGTATCTTGCCATTCTATTCTTATGGTATCGCTGCTATCTGTTCCTACTACCGGCCAGCCATTTTTAAAATGCAGCGGACTAATGCAAAAAACTCTCCCATTACGTTTGTCCTTATCATGGTGAATAGCATGATAAGCCATAAAAGTTTGGCCGTTATCATCTTTAAAAATGGAGTTGTGTCCGGGAGCCAGCCAATATTTGTTTTTATGGAGTATGACGCTGTTGCCGGTTCCATCGGCTTCTCCCAGTGTTTTAAAAGGTCCCATCGCATGATCAGCGCGTGCTACCATAACAGCATAATGCGCCTCCGCACCACAACAGTTGTCTCCGGAATAAAATAAATAATACTTTCCTTTGTGTACATGCACCCAAGCCCCTTCAATCAGCCGGTCATAGGTGTGTTCTTTTCTCGGATAAACTAAATTTTTAGGAGAGCTTCCTGGTTTGAAATTTTTCCAGTTGTTTGCCATCTCCTGTACGCGGATGGGAGCAGTTCCCGAACCCCAGTAAAGCAATTTTTTACCGGTTTGAGGATCAATGAAGGCAAAAGGGTCAATGTTTACAAAGCCCTTACCGCAGATCAATGGCGAACCTTTGTCTGTGAATGGTCCTGCAGGCGTATCTGAAAAGGCTACTCCCAGACATTTCCCTGTGTTTTTATCTTTGGATTCTCCCGAATAAAATAATACATATTTTTGTAAAGTGGAATCATACAATACATGTGGTGCCCAGAAATCTTTTTCAGCCCAGGAAGGTTTTTGCGGTAATGCATCGCCAATAACTTTCCAATGTTGCATATCCTTGGAAACAGCTACCTGTATATGTAGAAATTTCCCATTAATACTGCTGTTGGTAGCATATGCATAATATTTCCCATTTGCGCGGATGACAGTAGGGTCAGGGAAGTTTTGATTCAATACCGGATTTTTAAGTTGCTTTTGTGCGGATGTGATGAAGGTTGTTAGACACAAAAATAAAAGGAATGAAAAATAACGCATTTTGTTTATTTATAATAGATTAAGGTTTTATCTTAAAATTACTAGTCTTTTTTTATCTTTCCTGATAGCCAATCATTTGATAAATGTAGGATATAGCTGTATTTGCCTCCTTTTAACGGTTGCTCTCCTACAAAATCGGTCGCGTGTATTCTATATACACTACTGTCAGTTTCTACTTTTACTAGCCCATATCTGTAGGCTTTTTTAAATTTCAAATAGGTACTCTTTTCGCCCGAAGGAATGTTTTCATACTGTTGTTTTTTATCTCCGAAACTGACGACTACTGATGAAAAATTAAATTCACTTTTATTGATAATGCGTAAATAGACCTGCTCCGATTCTTGATGAACTTGTTTATCACATCCTATCCCAAAAGGCAAGTATAGAAAGAGCAAAATAAAGATTAAATTTTTCATATCGAGCTATTTTGACTATTTTCTGAAGATTATTAATATAACAAAGATACATAATGCTCATTCAACTCTAATTTTTCCTATAAATTAATATGAATGCCGTAGTATTCTTATCTTTGAGAGAAATATATTTAATCTTGATCAATGGATATTAATATTTTACAAATATTGGATATTTTAGGAACTATTGCTTTTGCGGTTTCCGGAGTTTTGGCGGCGATGGGGCAGCGACTTGATTTATTCGGGGTACTTATTACTGCTTTTGTGACCGCTGTTGGAGGAGGAACGCTTAGGGATTTATTGATTGGTGCACAACCTGTTGCTTGGATACAGGATATTAATTATACGATTATTATTTTGATTACTGTGGCTATCACCATTCCCTTTAATCGACCCATTGGCAATTATAAAAAGACGCTTTTGCTCTGCGATTCCTTAGGTTTGGGCTTTTTTACTATTGTAGGCGTTCAAAAAGGGCTACTTTATGGTTTACATCCTGCTATTTGTGTGGTATTGGGTACCGTAACCGCTTGTTTTGGTGGTGTTATTAGAGATATTCTTTTAAATAATGTTCCTATTATTTTTAGAAAAAATATTTATGCTTCTGCCTGTATTATTGGGGCAGTATTATATTTACTTTCTTACCAGTTTCTGTCTCTGACCTTAGCTGTTTCAGAAGTTATTTGTATTAGTGTAGTTGTTTTAATCAGGATAGGATCCGTAAAATATGATTGGCATCTGCCCAATATTTACAAGAAAAAATAATTATCCCTTTCTCATCCAGTCCAGATAAATCTTTCCGATTCTTTCGAATTCTTTTAAAAATCCATCATGACCATATAGCGATTCTATTTCGTAATAAGCTGCATTGGGCATGTTACGAGCCAAGAATCGTTGTTCTTCTACCGGACTGAGGATGTCACTTGTAATCCCTATAATAAGGGTTCTTTGTTCTATTTTATCTAGGACTTCTTCAATGGAGTCAGCTCTACCTCTGGCAATGTTATGCGTATCTAAAACCTTGGAAAGCAACCAATAACTTTGCGCATTAAAGCGTTCTACCAGTTTATCTCCATGATGATGAATATAAGAGGAAGCCTTAAAATGGTCTATCTTTTGGATGTCCGGATCTGTTTGCTGATTAACAAAGGTTTGATAATTACGATAAGTAAGCATGCCAATTGCTCGGGCTGCTTTCATTCCTTTGGCACCGGCATGAGGAGAATGATCCTGCCAGGTATGGTCTGCCTCTATGGCAAGTCGCTGTGCAGTGTGTATGGAAATCCCCCATGCGCTTTCAGAAGCGCCTGTAGCCAATAAAAACATTCTATTGACTGTTTGTGGTTCTATGAGAGCCCATTCCAGTATCTGATACCCTCCCATAGAACCGCCTGCCAGAACATTTATTTTTTCAATCTCTAAATGTTCACGTAAAAGGATATAAGCTTTTACCAAATCCCGTATAGTCATTCTGGGAAAGGAACCATAGTAAGGTTTTCCGGTTTTGGGATTGATTGTAAGTGGCCCTGAGCTTCCATAGCAGGAACCTAGAATGTTTGCACAAACAATAAAGTGTTTATTAGGATCCCACACCTTGCCTTCACCGGCAAGACCACTCCACCAATCAGTGACATTGGAGTTGGCCGTGAGGGCATGACATATCCAAACTACGTTATCCTTGGCATCATTTAGTTTTCCGTAGGTGTGGTACCCAACGGTAACTTCCGGCATTTCCTCTCCGGATTCAAGGACAAAAGGTTTTCGGTATGTATAGGTATGAAAAGACAAGTTGTTGTATATTGCAATTTCTGTTATTAAGCTGCAAAACTACGGTTTTGTTTATCTTTATTTAAAAAAATATGTTGAAATAGTTAAAATTATGAAAATTAAATTAGAAAGAATCGATGATGCCTTTAATATGAAGGCTATGGATGAAGAAGGTCATGAAGTATCTATAGATGCTTCTGAAAAGGTGGGCGGACATAATCAGGGGGTACGTCCGATGAGTATGCTTATTATGGGAATGGGTGGATGTGCATCCGTTGATGTATTATTGATTTTGAAAAAACAACGACAGAAAGTAGAAGATTTAAAGATTGAATTGGATGCTGAACGTGAAAAAGACAAAGAGCCTGCTTTATGGAGCAAAGTACATGTGGTTTTTGAGCTGAGTGGACAAATTGATGAAAAGAAAGCGCAAAAAGCAGTTGATTTATCTATGAAAAAATATTGTTCTGTTGCCGAAACGATGCGGAGAGCAGGTACTGAATTATCCTGGGAAGCTAAGTTGGTATAAATCGAATAAGGATATTAGGTTTGTTTGTTTATACTGGGATTTCAGTTGTATCTTTGCGATCATACCATATTTTTTATAAAAATAATTTCTAGATGGGATCAGAAAAGCGTCACAACGCATCAGAGGTTATTCGTACGCGTATTCCTAGAACAGCCTCCATGGAGCATGCATCTCCTTTGTATTTAACTTCCAGTTTTTGCTATCAAAATGCAGAAGAAATGCGAGCTGTCTTCGCTGGAGAAGAAAAAGCAAATATTTATAGTCGATTTATTAATCCTTCGGTAACGGAGTTTCAGGAACGAATGTGTGTACTGGAAGGTACCGAAGCTGCGATGGCTACTGCTTCAGGAATGAGTGCAAATTTTGCGGCGTTTATGAGTTTATTGAGTGCGGGGGAGCATCTTATTTCAGGTAGTGCTATCTTTGGTTCTACGCATTCTATGATTACGCGATATTTGCCTAAATGGGGAATCAAGCATTCCTTTTTTGATATGCGCAATCCTGATGAACTTGAAAAATTGGTACGTCCGGAAACTAAATTGCTATATGTAGAAACGCCTTCTAATCCAGGACTGGATCTGGCAGATTTAGCGCTGTTGAATACTTTTGCAAAAGCACATGATTTAATCTTTGTTGTAGATAATACTTTTGCTTCTCCTATTTTTCAGCAACCCAAGAAATTTGGTGCCGATTTAATTATACATTCTGCTACTAAATGGATTGACGGGCAGGGACGTACGCTGGGTGGCGTTGTTTGTGGACCTCATAAGTATATAGATGAAATATTTACATTCTGTAGAAATACAGGACCTTCTTTATCGCCTTTTAACGCCTGGCTTCTGAGTAGTGGGTTAGAGACTTTAGCTGTTCGGATGGAAAAACATGCAGAGAATGCAATGATTCTGGCAGAATGGTTAGCTGAAAATCATCATGTATCTGCAACGAGATATCCCTTTTTGCCTTCACATCCGCAATATGAATTAGCGAAGAAGCAAATGAAGACCGGTGGTGGTGTGGTTTGTTTTGAAGTGAAAGGAGGGCTTGCGCAGGGAAAGAAATTTCTGGATAACCTGAAAATGCTGTCTGTAACAGCTAATTTGGGTGATGTTCGTTCTATTGCCAGTCATCCTGCTTCTACTACTCATGCTAAACTTTCTGAAGAAGAAAAACTAAAAACAGGAATTACGTCGGGGTTAATTCGTGTTTCTGTAGGTCTTGAAGATGTGAATGATGTTATTGCAGATATTGACCAGGCACTTGCCAATAGCAAATAAGAAATTAAAGCAATAAAGTAAGTCTGTCCTTGTTTTGTGGGCAGACTTTTTTTTATTGTTGTGGAAGCATTAGTTTTTGATAGCCCTGCTTTTTAGGATAGATAATGAAAGTATGACCTTGGTATATTCGGTGTTTCTCTTCAAGGTTTTTAGTTGTGTCTTCCGGTAGCGAATAAAATGGATAGCCAACTAAAAAGTGTGTGGAATCTCTGGTATAGATTTCTACATCATATCCCCAACTGGTTTTTTGATTATAATCGTCAATAGCCTTCGACTTGGAATTATGTTTTCTGTAGATAACTACATAAAAGATAGAATCATTTTTTGTTTGGGCGTTATTTACATTCTCTACCGAGTCTATTGTTGAGGTCTGTTGTGAAGTATCCAGTTTTTCTACTAATTCTTCCGGATCTTCTTCTTTAGAAAAATTATTGAATACTTGTTTTAAGGAAGCATCGAAATAATAGAAGTATATAAAGCTGCCAAGTAGCAATATGACTACGATTATTAAAAGTGTATATAAAACGGATTTGCTTTTCTTTTCGTTAGAGATGGAATCCATTTCTTCTTCTTCGGATATGACTGTATTTTCTTCCTCTACAGGCGCATAAAGGGCAGGAGAGGTATAAGGTTTAAAGAAAATATTTGTTTCTTTGTTTTGCTTCAGTTCTCCTAATCCGGGAATGATTACTGATGCTCCTTTTTCAAGAATATGTGTGATTTTTTGACGAGCTTCTTCCCATGTTTTCTCGGCACTTTCTTCAGTCAGCTGAAAGTGCATCGCTATTTCTTTGGTCACAGACCATTCTTTTTCGGATGCTTTTGGGATGAAGGAAAAGGTAGTTTGGGGAGGAAAAATATGATTATCCTTTTCTTCAG
>DATGTY010000243.1:0-6794 GCA_035301605.1 Chitinophagaceae bacterium
CGATACAGTGAAAGTGGAAAAATATGAATTGACTGCTCCTAATGCCATAAAGTATAAAAATCATCATTATATTCTTAAAAAATGGCTGGTAGAGGATGGTGCTACAGTGGAACATTTGCAGCCGGTGGCAATACTAAGTGACAATGGCAATACTTTTGAATTACTGGCAATAGGGAATGGAAAGTTGGTGTATGAATCAAAGGATGATGGAGAAAAAGTAGGAGCCGGAGATCCGGTCACTCGGATAAATCGCAGAGGGAACGAAACCGATCAGGTGTTAGCACAAGTGAAGTATGGGCATCCGGAACCTTTTCTCTTTAAAAATTTATCTACTCGCTCACAAGGAGTTCCATTAATTGTGGCATGGTTGTTTTTGGGTGCATTGTTTTTTACTTTGAAGATGCGGTTTCCTCAAATTAAAGGTTTTAGGCATGCTATTTCATTGATTCGTGGTGTTTTTGATGATCCTGAGGATAAAGGAGAAGTCTCTCATTTTCAGGCATTGGTTACGGCTTTGTCGGCCACCATTGGTTTGGGTAATATTGCCGGAGTGGCCATTGCTATCAGTATGGGCGGTCCGGGCGCTTCTTTTTGGATTATACTGGCCGGATTGTTGGGGATGGCTTCCAAATTTGTAGAGTGTCAGTTAGCCGTGAAATACAGAGAGAGGAATGAGGTGACCGGCGAAATTTCCGGAGGTCCTATGTATTATTTAAAAAAGGGATTGGCACGCAGAGGGAAAGGTTTTAAGCAGTTGGGAGGTGTTTTGGCTGTGTTGTTTGCAGTGCTTTGTATTGGTGCTTCTTTTGGTGGTGGTAATATGTTTCAGGCCAATCAGGCTTTTCAGCAATTAACACGTATCCCGGGCTGGGCAGGTTTGGAAAATTATGGATTGTATTTTGGTATCGGATTGGCCATTCTCGTAGGGGTGGTTATTATTGGAGGGATTAGAAGTATTGCGCGTGTTACAGATAAAATTGTACCTATAATGGTGGTTGTTTATGTGGTTTCAGGATTAATTATTATTGGCGTTAATTGGGAGGACTTGGGAGCCGGATTTCATGCTATTATTTCAGGTGCATTTGACTCGGAAGCTATTTATGGTGGGTTTATAGGTGTACTGATAATGGGAATACAACGCGCCACCTTTTCGAATGAAGCCGGCATTGGATCTGCACCGATTGCGCATTCAGCCGTTAAGACGAAAGAGCCTGTGAGTGAAGGCGTAGTTGGACTATTGGAACCCTTTGTAGATACGGTTATTGTTTGTACGATGACCGCACTTATTATTATCTTTTCAGGTTATGCTGTTGATCCGGAAGGGCTTACGGGCTCCTCTTTAACTACTGCGGCTTTTTCCTCTGTCTTAGGAGATTGGATGATTTATGTATTATCTTTTGCCGTATTGTTGTTTGCCTTTTCTACCATGATTTCATGGTCCTATTATGGTCAGAAAGCATTTTCATTTCTTTTTGGCAATACCAATTGGACAAAAACGGTGTATCGCGTGCTGTATTTAATATTTGTTGTCATAGGATGTTCGGTAGGTTTAGGTTCTGTACTCGATTTTTCAGATTTAATGATACTGGGTATGGCATTTCCCAATATAGCCGGATTAATTATTATGTCGGGAGAAGTAAAACGTGATGTTGAAGATTATTTCTACAGAATAAAAACGGGAGCTATTAAGAAATTTAAATAAGAAAGTAACGTATTATTGCCAAATAATGATAGAATAATAGTTTTTAGGAATGCTTAAGAGTGGCTTTCTAAGAGCTGAAAGTGAAGGTGATAAGGCGTGTAGCATGGTGTAGAAGGTAATCTTAAAATATTTTTCAATAATTGTTTTGAAATATAAAAAAGAGGCTATACCTTTGCAGTCCCAAAATTTTCAGAGTTGAACTCTGTTATGAATTAAGGAATATGGCACAAAGAATTAGAATTAAGTTGAAATCTTACGATCATAATTTGGTAGATAAATCTGCTGAGAAGATCGTTAAAACCGTGCGTAACTCAGGCGCTGTGGTAACCGGACCTATCCCGTTGCCAACCAAAAAGAAAATTTTTACAGTGTTGCGTTCTCCTCATGTGAATAAAAAATCACGCGAGCAGTTTCAGTTGAATACGCATAAGCGGTTGATGGATATTTATACATCTTCTTCTAGAACGGTAGATGCGCTGGCTAAGCTGGATTTACCTTCAGGGGTAGATGTTGCAATTAAGGCGTAATTTAATTTAGTAATCACTTATCCTGAGGATAGCATAATGAAACCCCTCAGGCAATGAGAAAAAGGTACAAAATGAAAGGTATCCTTGGTAAAAAGGTCGGAATGACCAGCATTTTCCTGGATAATGGAATGCAGATAGCCTGCACAGTTATAGAGGCAGGTCCTTGTACGGTGACTCAGGTAAAAACTGAAGAAACTGATGGCTATGAATCTCTACAAATAGCCTATAAGGATAAGAAAGAAAAGAAAAGCTCTAAAGGAGCTAAAAATCACTTCGCTAGAGCCGGAACTACTCCCAAGCGTTATATTAAAGAATTAAGAAACTCTACCCTGGATAAAAAATTAGGAGATACGATCTCTTGTGATATTTTTGAGAGAGGAGATGATGTAGAAGTTATTGGAACTTCTAAAGGTAAAGGTTTTCAGGGTGTAGTTAAACGTCATGGCTTCCATGGTGTAGGAGAAATTACGCATGGTCAAAAAGATAAACAACGTCATCCTGGTTCTATTGGTGCATCTTCAGATCCTTCTCGTGTCTTTAAAGGCATGAAGATGGGTGGTCGTATGGGCGGCGAACGTGTGAAAGTGAAAGGATTGAGTGTCGTTCGCGTATATCCTGAGGAAAATCTATTATTGGTAAGTGGTTCGGTTCCGGGTCACAATGGTTCAATCGTTTTAATTCAGAATTGATATGCAACTGGACGTATTAAATATTGAAGGAAAAAAGACCGGAAGGTCTGTGAATATTTCTGATCAAATCTTTGGTATTGAACCAAATGATCATGTAATTTATATGGCTGTTAAACAGTATTTAGCCGGTAAACACAGAGGTACTCACAAGACAAAAGGTCGGAGTGAAGTAACAGGATCTACTCATAAATTACATCGTCAGAAAGGAACGGGTGGCTCACGTAAAGGAGACATTAAGAATCCACTTTATCACGGCGGAGGAACTGTTTTTGGACCTCAGCCTCACAGTTATGGATTTAAGATGAATCGGAAGGAGAAGGACTTGGCCAGAGTTTCTGCTTTGTCTTATAAAGCGAGTGGAGAAGCTATTCGCGTTATTGAAGAAGTTGAATTGGAAACTCCAAAGACACAAACATTACAGTCTGCACTCAAAGGTTTAGCGCTTGATGGAAAAAAGGTATTGTATGTGACTGCTGATTATGAAAAGAATCTTTTCTTGTCTTTACGTAATCTGCCTAAAGTGAAAGCTTCGACTTTGAGTAATATCAATACTTATGATATTGTAAATAGTGCTGTTCTTCTTTTATCAGAGAAAGCTGCCAAAATATTTTCTGATGAAGAAGAAGAAAATGTAGCTGCAGTAGGGCATGATAGTAAGGTCGAAAAAGAGAAACAGGAAAAAGAATAATTAAAGAATTTTAATGTTCTTAACATAAACCTAGCAAGGTTAAAGAAACATTGGATATGAAACAAGTAGATGTATTAAAACGCCCGGTATTAACGGAGAAGGCGAATAAGCTTTCTGAAGAACAAGGTCGCTATACTTTTGAAGTGGGACGACAAGCCGGTAAGCTTGAGATAAAAAAGGCGGTCGAGGATTTCTATGGCGTACAGGTAGAAAAAGTAAATACCATGGTTGTTCCCGGTAAAACAAAAAGACGTTATACCAAAACAGGAACATTATCCGGACGTAAACCATCTTATAAAAAAGCTATTATTACACTAGTTGAAGGTGACTCTATAGATATTTTTGAGAATATTTAAAGAAGTTAGCCCAAGCTGTTAAGGAGTATAAAGAGAAAGATTATGGCATTAAGAAAATATAAACCAGCCACGCCGGGAACTCGTTGGAAAACCGGTAACGCTTATGCTGAGCTTACTACGGACAAGCCGGAAAAGAGTCTTTTGGCACCTCACAGAAGAAGAGGTGGACGTAATGGACAAGGACGTATGGTTGTTCGTAATGTTGGTGGAGGACATAAGAAACGCTATCGTATCATTGATTTCAAACGGGATAAGAAAGATATTCCTGCGACTGTTAAGACAATAGAATATGATCCTAATAGAAGTGCATTTATAGCCTTGGTTGTTTATGTAGATGGAGAAAAGAGATATATTATTGCTCCACAGGGGTTACAGGTAGGTTCAAAAATTATAAGTGGTGACAATGTAGCACCGGAAGTTGGACATGCATTGCAACTTAAAAATATGCCTTTAGGTACGGTTGTTCATAATATTGAAATGCGCCCCGGTCAAGGAGGTGTTATTGCCAAAAGTGCTGGTGCTCATGCTCAATTAACTGCCAGAGAAGGGAAATATGCTATTTTAAAAATGCCTTCTGGTGAATTTAGAAAAATATTGGTTAGCTGTATGGCTACTGTAGGTACTGTATCTAATTCAGATCATGTGCTACAATCCCGAGGCAAAGCCGGTGTAAGCAGATGGAAAGGAAGAAGACCTAGAGTTAGAGGTGTAGCCATGAACCCTGTAGATCATCCGATGGGTGGTGGTGAAGGTAAGGCTTCAGGCGGTCTTCCTCGTTCTAGAAACGGACAATACGCGAAAGGACTTAAAACGCGTAACCCGAATAAGGCGTCAAACAAGTTGATTGTTAAGCGCAAGAAGAAAAAGAAATAAGAATCTAATTTAGCAACATTAATAATAATTGACATGGCTCGTTCCATAAAAAAAGGACCTTACATTGAACATTCACTCATGGAGAAAATAGATGCTATGAATGAAGGGAGTGTTAAAAAATCAGTTATAAAGACTTGGAGTAGGCGTTCTACTATTTCTCCTGAGTTTGTTGGTCATACCTTTGCTGTTCATAATGGGAATAAATTTATCCCTGTATTTGTAACAGAATATATGGTAGGACATAAGCTTGGGGAATTTGCTCCTACTAGGAACTTTAAAGGTCATACGCAAAGTAAGTAAAATAAAGAATAATGGAAGCTGTAGCAAAACTTAAAAATCATCCCACATCTACCAGGAAAATGCGCCTGATGGCGGATTTGGTTCGTGGAAAAAAGGTGGAACAGGCCTTAGACATTTTGAAATTCCAGCCTAACTATGCTAGTAAACCTTTGGAAAAATTGATTTTTTCCGCTGTGAATAATTGGGAACAAGGAAATCAAGGGCAGCGTGTGGAAGATGCAGAACTCTACATAAAGACTATTTTTGTAGATGGTGGAACTATTCTGAAGAGATTACGTCCAAGAGCACAAGGAAGAGCAAATAGAATTCGTAAACGCAGCAATCATGTTACTGTAATTATAGATTCTAAAAATATTCCGGAAAGTAATATAGATGCTCCGGAAGTACAGGAAGATAAAGAAATTAAAGAATAAATTTTAACGTTAAGGATAAAAGCTAGACATGGGTCAAAAAACAAATCCAATAGGTAATCGTTTAGGAATTGTACGTGGATGGGATTCTAACTGGTTTGGAAACAAAAGTGATTTTGCTCCTAAATTGATTGAGGATAATAAAATACGTACCTACCTTGATGCGCGTATTAACAAAGGTGGTGTAGCCAAAGTTGTTATTGAAAGAACTTTGAATAAGCTTATCATCACTATTCATACATCAAAGCCGGGTATTATTATTGGTAAAGGTGGCTCTGAAGTTGATCGGATTAAGGAAGAAGTCAAAACGCTTACTGATAAAAAAGATGTTCAAATTAATATCTTAGAGATTAGACGTCCTGAGGTAGATGCAAACATCATTGCAGATAATATCTGTCGTCAGGTTCAAAATCGGGTGAATTATAAGAGAGCCATTAGAATGGCTATATCTACTGCGATGAGAATGGGAGCTGAAGGTATTAAAGTGAAGGTAGGTGGTCGTTTAGGCGGTGCTGAAATCGCACGTAAAGAAGAAATGAAAGAAGGAAGAATTCCTTTGCATACTTTCCGTATGGATATTGACTATTGTAGTACTGCTGCTAATACCGTTTATGGTAAAATTGGGGTGAAAGTTTGGGTTTGTAAAGGAGAAGTTTTAGGTAAACGTGACCTGAATCCTAATTTAATTGCCGGTGGTGGTAAGAAACGTAGCCGTAATAAACGCCGAGGCGGCAGCGGTGGAGGTAGAAGAAGATAGGAAATAGCTTTCTTTAATCGTTAGAATGGTGCTTTAGCAACTATATAAATTTTTAAAAATGTTACAACCAAAGAAGACTAAACATCGTAAGGTTCATAAAGGGAATGTTAAGGGGAATGCGCATAGGGGTGCTACCATTGCTTTTGGTTCATTTGGCTTAAAAGCTTTGGAACCAAAGTGGATTACCGATAGACAGATTGAAGCTTCTCGTATTGCTTTAACGCGTCACATGAAACGTGAAGGTGGTGTATGGATTAGAATTTTTCCTGATAAGCCGATTACTAAAAAACCGCTTGAGGTGAGAATGGGTAAAGGAAAAGGTAATCCGGATCATTGGGCTGCTGTAGTTAAACCCGGAAGGATTCTTTTTGAGATTGATGGTGTTTCTTATGAAACAGCCAAACAGGCTTTAACTTTGGCTGCTGCTAAATTGCCTATCAAAACAAAGGTCGTGGTTCGTAGAGATTTTGATCTTGACAGCTAGCATCAACA
>DATGTY010000244.1:0-7885 GCA_035301605.1 Chitinophagaceae bacterium
GATGCTTTGCAGCGTCAAATTTGTATTCATGCTGAAAATTTTATTAAAATTGCGCCCATCCACTCTAACCAACTAGAAAATAAAATAGTTTCTGCACTAAGCAGCCCGCACATTACATTGCTTTTCTCAAGTAAAAATGCGGTTTCTATTGCTTTTAAGAATTATTTAAATCAGATTCCCGAAAAAATCATTTCTCATTGGAAATACTATGTACTTTCAGGAGCAACACGACAACAAGTACTTCAATATGCCGGAGAAGACCAAATCATTGCCTATGCCAATTGTGCAGCAGATTTATGTAAAGAAATAAAACAAGACAAACAGCCTATTCATTTTTTTTGCAGTAACAGGCGGAGGAATACGCTTCCCAACTTCATGACGAGACAGCAAATCTCTTTTAAAGAATGGGAAATATATACAACCGAAATCAATCCACATCGGATAGACAAAACGTACGATGCTTTTCTTTTTTATAGTCCGAGTGCAGTAGAAAGTTTTTTTTCTATGAATAAAATAATAAATGATAAACCCTGTTTTTGCATTGGGCAAACAACAGCTTCCGCCGTTCAATCCAAAGTAGATAACCCTGTATTTATCAGCGAAGAGCCCAATACCCAACAACTTTTACAATTAGTTTGCAACCATTTCAATAAGGAAAACCATGTTAAAAAATGACCTGCTCTTAAAAGCACTAAAAGGAGAAAAAGTTGATCGCCCTCCGGTATGGATGATGAGGCAGGCCGGAAGGTATCTTCCTGATTATCAAAAATTAAGAGCTAAATATTCTTTTTTTGAACGTTGCCAAAACCCGGAACTCGCCACAGAAATAACCCTACAGCCGGTAGAACAAATTGGCGTAGATGCCGCCATTATTTTTTCCGATATCCTCGTTATTCCACAAGCCATGGGCATGGAAGTACAACTAATTCCCGGAAAAGGACCTTTGCTACCCAAGCCTATAAAAACCGCCGCTGATACTGAAATCCTTCATATTCATGATATTACAGATCGGCTGCATTATGTTTTCGAAGCGCTATCATTAACAAAGAAAACACTGGATGGGCAAGTGCCATTAATTGGATTTGCGGGTGCACCATGGACCTTATTTTGTTACATGATTCAGGGAAAAGGAAGTAAATCTTTTGATGAAGCAAGAGCATTTTTGTATAAAAATCCGGTCTTATCCCACCAGATTTTTGATAAAATCACCAAAGCAACCATTTCATATTTAAAGGAACAGATTAAAGCAGGAGCAGATTGTGTACAACTATTTGATTCCTGGAGCGGAATGTTGAGTCCGGCGATGTTTCAGCAATTTTCCCTACACTATAATCAAAAAATCATTACCGCCTTAAGTGAATATTGTCCTACTATTTTATTTGCAAAAGGAGCATGGTATGGATTAGAAGAAATGAGCCGGATGCCTGTCAATGCACTAGGAATAGATTGGAAAATAAATCCACAATTGGCCAGAAAACTAACCGGTAATACAATAACACTACAAGGTAATTTGGATCCGGCGATTCTTTTGAGTTCTATTCCTAACATCAAAAATGAAGCACAAAAGATGATAAAAAGTTTCGGAAAAGAAAGATATATTGCTAATCTGGGACATGGTATTTTACCAAATGTTCCGGTAGATCATGCTAGAGCTTTTGTAGATGAAGTGAAAAGTTATTAATTTTTTTCACGCGCGCAGAGAATTAAACGAAAAATCTATTCTCTGCGCGAAAATAAAAAAGGATATGAAAAAAAATACTATTCGTTCAACTTGGATTGCATATATATTATCTCTTCAGAAGAAAATCTGCAATGCACTGGAAAAGGAAGATGGAAAAGCCCAATTCCTCATGGATGAATGGAAAAGAAAAGGCGGAGGAGGAGGAAAAACATGTGTTATTTCCGATGGAAATTTTATTGAAAAAGGCGGTGTGAATACTTCTATTGTAGAAGGGAAGGTGACAGATCCTATGCGAAAACAGTTAGGAATAGATGGAAACCGCTGGTTTGCCTGTGGATTAAGTCTGATTATACATCCCATCAATCCTTTTGTTCCCACAGTTCATGCCAATTACAGATATTTTGAACTCTATAATAAAGAAGGAGAAGTCATTAAGAACTGGTTCGGAGGAGGTGCGGATCTAACTCCTTTTTATCTTTTTGAAGAAGATGCAATACATTTTCATCAAACATTGAAAACGGCCTGTGATTCTACAGACAAAGAACTGTATCCTAAATTCAAAAACTGGTGTGATGAATACTTCTCTAATACACACAGGGGAAATGAAGCTCGCGGAATAGGAGGGGTCTTTTATGATCATCTCCAACCAGATGAAAATCATGATGGAAAAGAATGGTTATCTTTTTCTCAGGCAAACGGGAATGCTTTCTTAAAAGCATATTTACCAATTGTTCAAAGAAGAAAACACACTGATTATACAGCCGAAAATAAAAAATGGCAGGAAATCAGACGCGGAAGATATGTAGAATTTAACCTAGTTCATGATAGAGGAACGCTCTTCGGCTTAAAAACAAACGGACGAACGGAGAGCATTTTAATGAGTCTTCCTCCTACTGTGAGATTTATTTATGATTATCAACCGCAAAAAGGCAGCGAAGAGTGGAAATTGTTGCAAGTTTGTAAAAGCTCTAGAGAATGGATTAAGTAAATATTATAACATGCACTTAATAAAAAGAAATCGAATACTAAGAACCAATTCTGCAATCAGAAACATGGTTGCAGAAACAACGCTAACACCTAATGATTTAATGGCTCCACTATTTGTAATTGAAGGAGAAAATAAGATTGAGGAAATACCGTCTATGCCGAATTATTATAGACACTCTATAGATAAAACCATTGAAGAAGCAAAAGAACTGTGGGAATTAGGGATAAAAACCATTCTTTTATTCGTCAAATGTGGTGATGCGCTAAAAGACAATACCGGAAAAGAGAGCTGGAACCCCGAAGGGTTGATGCAACGTAGCGTCAGAGCCATCAAAGAAGCACTTCCTCAAATGATTGTCATGACAGATGTAGCTTTAGATCCATACTCCTCCTACGGTCATGATGGCATTATTGAAGAAAAAACCGGCAAAATATTGAATGATGAAACAGTAGATGCATTGATTAAGATGAGCCTCTCTCATGCACAAGCCGGAGTTGATTTTGTTGCTCCAAGTGATATGATGGACGGACGCATTGGCGCTATCAGAAAAGCTCTAGAAGAAGATAATTTTAAGGAAACCGGCATTCTCGCCTACAGTGCCAAATACGCCAGTTGTTTTTATGGCCCTTTTCGGGATGCATTAGACTCGGCTCCCGGACATAGTGATAAGAAGACCTATCAAATGAATTATGCCAACCGCATTGAAGCCATCAATGAAACACAACAAGACGTTGAACAAGGAGCTAATATTGTGATGGTTAAACCGGCAATGGCTTATCTGGATATTATCAGAGAAGTGAAAAATAATTTTAACGTGCCGGTAAGTGCTTATCATGTTAGCGGAGAATATGCCATGATTAAAGCTGCTGCCAAAATGGGATGGCTGGATGAAAAAGCTGCTATGCTGGAAAGCCTTACCTCCATAAAAAGAGCAGGAGCAGATTTAATCGCTACTTACTTTGCCAAAGAAGCTGCAAAAGAACTGTAACCCATTTTTTCTTACTATTTCAAAAATAGTAATATCCCAATTTTGCACTCTTTTGCGTGAACCTAAAACGACAAAACATTAATTCAAATAATAAAAAATTAACGCCATGATATCCTCTATCAATAGCCAGAAACTGTTCGAAAGATCTAAAGAAGTTATCCCAGGCGGAGTGAATTCCCCGGCCAGAGCCTATAAAAGTGTGGGAGGAACCCCTCCCTTTATTGAAAGGGCAAAGGGAGCCTATCTTTATGATGAAGATAAAAATAAATACATTGATTATGTGGGTTCTTGGGGACCTATGATTTTGGGCCATGCTTACGAGCCAGTGATTGAAGCATTAAAAGAACAAATTGAAAGAGGCACTTCTTTTGGTGCACCCACCAAACTGGAATGGGAAATAGCGGAATTAATTACTCAAATTGTACCCAATGTAGATATGGTAAGGATGGTCAATTCCGGTACTGAAGCCTGTATGAGTGCCATTAGACTAGCTAGAGGTTATACCGGAAAAAACAAATTCATCAAGTTTGAAGGCTGTTATCATGGACATGCAGATATGTTCCTTGTAAGTGCCGGAAGCGGGCTAGCCACCCTTGGCATTCAGGAAGTGCCGGGAGTACCTAATAAAGTTTCTTCAGATACACTCACCGCCCCCTACAACAATCTACAAAAGGTGGAGGAGTTGATACAGGAAAATCCTGATGAGATAGGAGCCATTATAGTAGAACCTATTGCCGGAAATATGGGATGTGTACCACCGGAAAAAGGTTTTTTAGAGGGTTTGAGAAAAATCTGTGACCAAAATGGAATTCTATTGATTTTTGATGAAGTTATGACTGGCTTTCGTCTGGCTGTAGGTGGCGCCCAAGAACGCCTTGGAATAAATGCCGACCTAGTTACTTTTGGAAAAATCATCGGTGGCGGACTACCAGTAGGTGCTTTTGCAGGGAAAAAAGAAATCATGCAGCACGTTGCTCCTGAAGGAGAAGTTTACCAAGCCGGCACGCTAAGTGGCAATCCTATCGCCATGACCGCAGGCTACACTATTCTAAAAACATTGGCAAATCACCCGGAAATTTATACAGAACTGAAAGAAAAGACGAATTATCTCCACAAAGAACTGAAAAGAACATTTGAGGAAAAAGGGGTTCCCCACCAAATTAATCAATGTGAATCCATGATCAGTCCTTTCTTTACCGGAAAGCCCGTAACGGACTTTTCTTCTGCTTCTGTAGCCGATAGTCACACCTTTCAAACATTTTTCAATGGAATGCTCAGTGGAGGGATTTATCTTCCACCTTCTTCTTTTGAAACCTGGTTTTTAAGTAATGCACTGACTTATGAAGATCTGGAAAAGACAATAAATGTAGCTGAAAAGACGCTGGATGCAATGAAAGTCTAAAATAGATTTTTCCCAAATGTAGAAATCTTTTTCCCTATATCGAAGCATTACCCTACGGTATTATCGGAATTTCGCTCCTTTAAATAAAAGGAATTAATGAAACTTTTAGGGTTACCCGGGCATCAAGACAACTCCATTTGCTACTACATAGGTATTCTATTTCTTTTTTCTATTTTTATATGCTCCCCCCATCTATTATTTGGGCAGGAATTATCTGCTATTTCAGGAATTATTAAAAATGAACAAGGAACACCATTGGAAAATGTCAATATTCATATTGCTGAAATGCATCTTGGAACAAAAACCGCTGCATCAGGTAATTATCAATTAAAAGAGATTCCAGCCGGCAAACATACGCTCATTATAAGTTCTGTCGGATATGAAAAAATTAGAAAGAATATCACCCTAACACCTGGACAAACTCAAACTTTTAATTTCACTTTAAAAGAGGCCTCCTATCAATTAGGTAAAATGGTTATTAGAGGAAAATCTACCCTTGAAAAAATAAACGAACAAGCCTATAATGTAGATGCTGTTAGCACAAAAAAATTCTATAACAGTGCCGTTGATTTAACCGGAATTTTAGACCGACTTTCAAGCATTCGCGTGATGCGAGAAGGAGGTTTGGGCTCCGACTATACTTTTTCTTTGAACGGATTTACCGGCAATCAGGTCAAGTTTTTCATTGATGGAATGCCCGTTCAAAGCTATGACAACTCCTTTAACCTGGCCAATATCCCACTCAATGCGATTAAAAGGCTCGAAGTATATAATGGCGTTGTCCCTATTGAACTAGGTGGCGATGCTCTAGGAGGTGCCGTTAACATCATCACGAATAAAAATGCGAATTTCTTCGGCGCTTCCTACACGCTGGGATCTTTCAATACTCATAGGGCATCAGTGGATGCAGCTTACACCAATGACAAAACCGGATTTACCATCAGAGGAAACATGGGCTTTAATTATTCAGATAATAATTACGATGTAAAAGTAGATGTGGAACAAGATGCTTTAGGAAATAATAGTGTCACTCAGACTGTTCCCAGATTTCATAACCAATATAAGTCAGGAAGAATACATGTAGAGACCGGCTTTGTAAATCGTTCTTTTGCGGATCATCTCTTATTAGGAATTACGGCTACCGGATCCAACAGTCAGGTACAAAATGGCTCTACAATGAATTCCGTTTATGGCGGAATAACTCAGAATAATCGCGCATTAAAAGTAGATTTAAAATACAGAAAAAGAGATTTATTTACAAAAAATCTGAATCTCAACTTTAGTGCTGCGTACCAATACAATCAAGTGAGAAATGTAGATACTTTGCAAGGAATAACTTTCAATTGGGCAGGAGAAAAATTTATTACTCCCGGAGATCAAACCGGAGAACTCGGCGGTCTTCCTTTCGATCAATTTCAATATAATAACGGCCTAAACACACAACTAAATATTGGATATAAAATTACTCCCAAACAATCTCTAGCATTGAACCACTCCTTTTCCCACCTCTATCGCCATGCTAACGATCAAAGAGATCCAAATAAAATTACCAATCAATATCCTAAATCTTTAGATAAAAATATTCTGGGATTGTCCTATAAATATGATTTCAACAAGAAATGGACAACGACACTCTTTGGAAAATCTTATTTCCTGCATGCACAAACTAGTAAAAAATATGATGTAGATGACGCCAGCAGAGCCGCATTTGAAACCAATAAAAGCTATTTCGGCTATGGCGTAGCTACTTCTTACTTCCTTTTGCCTAATCTACAATTAAAAACCTCATACGAACACACCTATCGTTTGCCCACACCTACCGAGATTTTTGGAAATGGACTTTTTGTCGAACCCAATCCTGAATTAAAACCGGAAAACAGTGACAATATAAACTTCGGCGCCAATTACCAATTGTCGGTAGGATACAACTCCCATTTCGACTTAGGAGGAAGCTTTATTTATAGAAATTCCGAAGACCTCATTTTCCAAGTAGTCACAATTTCCAGCCCCTCTACCAGCTATGAAAATCTGGCCAAAGTAAGAACAATCGGTGTAGAAGGAAATATCAATTATGACTACAAGAATCGATTTCAGATTGGCGTAAATGTAACCTACCAAAACATTACCGATCAGGCAGATTTTGTGTATAATGATTATTCAGGATATCAAAAGAATTTCAATAAAGGGGAACGTCTGCCTAATCGGCCTTATCTCTTTGGGAATGCCAATGCAAGTTATTCCTTTAACCATGTTATTTTTAACCAATCCAAACTTTCTATAAAATACTATTTGCATTATGTACAGGAATTTTATCTCAGCTGGGCAAATTTGGGGAATAAGGATGGAAAAAATATTATTCCACAACAAATTTCTCACAATTTAGGATTTACTTATAGTCTGGAAAATGGGAAGTACAATCTTTCTTTTGAAGTACGCAACTTGACGGATGAATTGCTCTATGATAAATTTTATTTACAAAAACCCGGACGTGCATTCTTTTTAAAATTGCGTTACACCCTTTAAATAATCGCTTATTTTCTAAATACAAATCAATCATGACTTTTAAAAACAACTTCAATCGATTCATTACAGGAGCCTTAATGGCAATTTTTATACTGAGCTTCGCCTCTTGTAGCAAAGACGATGTAAATAATATCGATACAGATAAACCTGCAGATAATTCTAATCCTTACGTATTAAGTTTGGCTATTCAGGGTGGTGATGGCAATTTCACTTATTACACCGTTCCTTATGACAACATTATGAAAGGCAATCTTTCAGCCGAAGGGAGAGGAATAGAACAACCGGGATATTATGATTTTACAC
>DATGTY010000245.1:0-2830 GCA_035301605.1 Chitinophagaceae bacterium
AGCTGTTCAGGAGCCGGGGCGTTTTGGCGTATTCAAATTAGATGATGACGATGTTCAGATCACCTCTTTTCAGGAAAAACCGATAGGAGCCGGTGCTTGGATTAATGGAGGTTTTTTCGTTTTAGAGCCGGAGGTTATTGACTTTATAAAAGGAGATGAAACCGTGTGGGAGCACGAGCCCTTGCGGAACCTGGCCAGGAGCGGGGAGCTGAATGCTTTTAAACACACCGGCTTTTGGCAACCAATGGATACCCTTCGGGATAAGAAAGTGCTGGAAGGTATTTGGAGTTCGGATAATCCTCCCTGGAAAATATGGAACGGCCATAAAGTAGTAGAAAGTAAAGCACGGGAAAATAAAATTCTCGAAAACCACCTCAAAATTAACGTATAAGTTTGCCATATAATGGTGGAAACGGGCCATATTATTTTATTCTGCCTCTAAGGCACGTTAATAAGTAGAGTTTTCAATCGTTGCTAAAACCCACGGGTTTTGCTGACTAATAAGTTATTTTGTTTTATATGAGCAAAAGGGGAAAGGGCGCAGCATATGAGATATGTTTTGGTTTGCAGCCAATAGCGGGAAGAATATAGAGCAATAAATTTGTAAAGTATTTAGAAGTGGTGAGAATATCAGAAAGTAGATATCTAAGGCGATATTATATATCCTGTTCAAAGAAAGAGTACAGTGAAAAGAACCATGACTGAAGCAAAAAAAAAAGAACCTTTTGTAAGTGTATTGACTCCGGTATATAATGGGGCTAAGTATCTTGAGGAATGTATCCAAAGTGTGCTTAATCAGACCTATCACAATTGGGAATATGTAATCGTAAACAACCAAAGTACCGATAATAGTCTGCAAATAATCGAAGAGTATGCCAAAAAGGATGAGCGGATTCGTATTCATAATAATGAAGAATTCTTGCCTCAGATGGAAAACCTGAACCATGCCTTCCGACAAATATCACCGGAAAGCAAATACTGTAAAGTGGTTCATGCAGATGACATGATCTTTGAAGACTGCCTGAGAAAAATGGTTTCACTGGCTGAGAAATATCCGTCCATAGGTGTGGTGAGCTCCTACCGCTTAGATGATAAAAGAGTAGGCCTTAGTGGCTTACCCTATACCAGTGAATACAACGAGGGAAGAGAGATTTGCAGAGATTTTTTAATGGGGCATTCCTACTACTTTGGGGCTCCAAGTACGTTACTACTGCGTTCGTCACTGATTCGGAAAAGGAAAAAAGTATATGATGAATCCTATCCCGAATCAGATATAACAGCTTGTCTTGATATGTTGCGTGAGTCAGACTTTGGATTTGTCCATCAGGTCTTAAGCTTTACCCGAAGGCATAATGAGAGTGTGACGAACAAAGTAGCTAAAAAGAATTCTACTTTCATTTTTGGTTATTTAAAAATGCATCTTGATTACGCTCATTATTTTTTGACGGAAGACGAGCTAAAACAACAAACCCAGCGGCGAATCGAGATTTTTTATATTCAATTTGCCAGGCAGATGTTGCACTATAAAAGTGTAGAAATTTACCGGCGCCACAAGAAAGAGCTCGCTAAACTGCAAGTACCATTTAAGCCTTTAAAAATGTTGAAACATATTCTATTAGAGATATTTAAAGTTCCAACTATAAATTTCTTGGAAAGAAGAGGATTTGAACAATAGAAAAAAATAAACTATGAAAGATTCAAATGATCAGAGAAATGCGGAGAGCTGTTTCGATATCTTATTCAATAAATATTACTCCAGCTAATTGGAAGAATAGGAATCCATTTAACTGACATATTTCTAAAATATGGCAAATTATCAATATCAACAGGCAAAGCATTAGGGTATTAGACTGAATCAATGGGAAGTATTTAATTATATTTTGGCGGAAACTTATTTACCGAACGAGATGTGAAGGGTTTAAAAGTAATATATTCAATATTTGAAAACTGATAACTTTGTTAAATGCTCAGATACTTTTATAACATCTATTTTATAGAATTCAAAAATGCAACTGTTGATTCCTATCATAAACGGCTTAGTATAAGAGCTATAAATATGATGATGACCGTTTATTATATGCTTACATGTGGGTTTACATGGAAAAGGAGCTTAAAAAAAGATACAGAACCCAAAGTTGTTGTTTCCTTGACAAGTTATCCCGATCGGATTGGAAAAATATGGCTGACCATTGAAACGTTATTGGATCAGACTAAAAAGCCGGATAAGATAATTCTTTGGCTGTATAAAGGGGAATTTTCAGGAGAGCAGGATCTTCCGAAGAGGCTTACAGCATTGAAAGAGAGAGGACTGGAAATAAGATTTTGTGACAAAAATTTGAAGCCTCACAAAAAATATTATTATACCATGCTCAATTATCCCAACAGTATAGTAATAACCGTTGACGATGACATGCTATTTCACCCGGAAATGCTTGAGAATCTGTTACACTGCCACGAAAAATTTCCCCAAGCTATTTGCTGTTCAATATCCAGAGAAATAAAGATCGAAAATCGAACTATAAAGCCTTATAGAGAATGGAAACCACTCCACAAAAATACTGAACCAACTCATAAAAACCATTTGATGGGCGGAGGCTGGACATTATTTCCGGCAAACTCTTTAGATCCGGAGGTTTTTAATGAGAAAGCGATAGAAAAACTTGCGTTAAGGGCAGATGATTTATGGCTTAAAGTGATGAGCTTGAAAAATAGGACGAAAATTGCCAGTGTCGCGGGAGAATATCAGCGTTATTTTATTCCATTGATTCATAAAAACGATAATCCTCTCATGAATGAAAACCTGGAAAATAATAAGAATGATAAAGTAATT
>DATGTY010000246.1:0-3060 GCA_035301605.1 Chitinophagaceae bacterium
ATTGAATTTATCGGAAACTCGTTCTGATAACTTGTATGCAGTATCTGAGGGTGGCGTACGCGATTGGGAAGGAATTAATAGTTTTCATAAGACTATTGCAAGCAATCCTTATGTGGAAGAAGCCTGGAGTAGTAATTTTAATGGGATTTATAAAGCAAATGAAGTATTAGAACAGCTTTCAGAAAAGGGAGATGAAATCTTCGATAATGATAACCTCAAAGAACGACTTACAGCGGAAACGAAGTTTTTACGTGCTTTTTATTATTTTGATTTGGTGAGATGGTTCGGCGAAGTGCCATTAATTGATCATACTGTGACCGCAAAAGAGGCGAATGCTATTCCCAGAAGCAAAGTAAGCAAGGTGTATGATTTAATTATTAGCGATCTTCAATTTGCAAAGGAGCATCTTCCTGAAAGTTATTCTGGTGATAATGTAGGACGAGCTACAAAATATGCAGCTGAAGGCGTATTGGCATTAGTATATATGACACGTTCAGGTCCTGCTTATGGAATCAAAGGTCCCGGTCTCGGTCTGGATGAATGGAACAAAGCACTTCCTCTTTTAAATGATATTATAAACGGCCCTTTTAGTTTTATTTCCAGCTATAAGAAGTTATTTTCCTATGGTAATGAGAATAATTCTGAAGTAGTGTTTGATGTAGAATATTCTACAGGCTCAGATCCTATTGTCGGAGGTACATTCCCCTGGGTTTTGGTGCCGGACGCCTGGTTTAAATCTAAAGGGAAAAATACCCAGGGAGGACTGCAAATCCGACCTATTTCAGAGGATTTACTGAATTCTTATGAACCGGGTGATGTGCGTAAGTCTTTTTCAATCCAACAAGGATACACGACGAGTGATGGTGTTTCTGATCCACGATCTTTCTTTGTGAAGTATGTAGATCTTTCTAAAGTACCGGATGATCGACATGACTGGCCCATTAATTACATCGTTCTTCGGTTGACGAATGTCCTTTTACTCAAAGCAGAATGTATATTAAACGGCGCTTCGGGGAGCCAGGGAGATGTTGATAATATTGTGAATGAAATAAGAGACAGGGCGGGTTTACCCCCGATATCTAATGTTACATTGAAAGAGTTGATGGAGGTGAGACGTAAAGAATTTGCTGGGGAAGGGAAAAGATGGCATGCTTTGGTACGCAGCGGTTTGGTGGTAGATAAGATGAAAGCCTGGATTCAGAAGGATGATGTACAGGATAAAATATCCCCCTTTAATAAAAATTATATTATTTATCCGATTCCTCAAAGTCAATTGGATGTTAGGGCGGGTTTATATACACAAAACCCGGGCTATTGAGTGTTACCAAAGGCTTTAGAACAATGTTTATTATATGCATAGACGCTCGTTTCTTCATCGAATAGGTTTGTTATCGGCAGGTGTATTCTTGCCCGGAGAAAAATGGACTTTCCAGACACAGGAAATATCTGACTTTGCGAGGCGGCTGAAACCTGTAGGTCGCGCCTTGGAAATGAAGGATTATTATGTATGGGGGAATAGCCCTGTTCTAGATGATAAGGGGAATATACATGTCTTTTTCTCCCGTTGGAAAAAAGAGAAGGGTATGGGAGGTTGGTTAAATGGAAGTGAAATATGCCGGGCTGTGGGTAAAGAACCCGAAGGTCCCTTTGAATATGTTGAGACCGTTTTGGCTCCTCGTAGGGGATATTTTGATAGTACAACTTGCCATAATCCAACGATTAAAAAGATAGATGGTAGATATTGTTTATTTTATATTGGTTGTAGCAATGGAAATACAGGTACCAACCGCATCGGAGTTGCTTTTTCTGAATCTCCGGAAGGTCCATGGGAAAAGCCGGATAGGCCTTTAATAAATCCCGGACCAAAGGGAGCTTGGGATGATCACAACACTTCTAATCCAACGTTTATAAAACATCCTAATGGAGAGTACTGGCTCTATTATAAATCATGGAATACGCAGGATTATGAAACTGAAATCAATGGAATCAAAGGAAACCGAAAGTATGGATTAGCTATATCAAATCGTTTGGAAGGTCCCTATGAAAAATATTCCGGGAATCCGGTTATTGATTTTTCTGACCAAGGAAATAATGCCCAAATAGAGGATGGTTATGTCTGGAGAGAAGAAGGCAAGTTTAAAATGCTGGCTCGGGATATGGGATATTATAATCATACCGATGGGATTATTTTGGAATCTGAGGATGGAATACATTGGGGGAAACCGGAGATTGCCTATTTTGATACTACGCATTATCATATTAAGCAACCTCCGGCACCCTCCTATTTGAGAAAATATGGTCGTTTCGAAAGACCCCAAATTTTGTTTATTGATGGGAAAGCAGCCTACTTATATGTTACGACGCAGGGAGGAAAGTTTATGACTGCTTCTTCTTTTATTTTTGAAATAAACTCGTGATTACATATAGGGGAACTTTATATTTAGGGTTGAAGTCTTTGGATTCCATATATTTGGTTAAACTGTAAAGCATTTGACGTGCTGCCGGTCGTTTCTCTATATTATTGGATAAGTCAGCACTGGAGACCATTAATTTCCCCTTTCCAACCTGTGCTTCAAAGATGAGTCCTAATCGACGATCCAAAAACCAGGTGTCTATGGGCTGTACTAAAGGACGGAAATCTTTTGGAAAATCTTTCAACCACATGACTTGTTGTTTGTTGACCATACTCCACCATTGGAAGTTACTATAGTCTTCTGTAGGGAAATATTTAAATGCCGGATTTTTAGGATCCAGGTAGATTCCCGTTGTATGTGGTGGACGCATCCTAAACCAGGAGGTATTCCAAAATACCGGGATGAAATGCATGGAAATGTCTTTGCCTTCCTGAACGCTTCCGGCTGCTAATAAAAAGACTTTTCCTCCTTGATTTAAGATGGATTTTGCTTTATTGTCTAACTGATGACAATAATAAACTTCACTACTATCAGCTGACGTAATTCTCTTGGATGGATATACCCAGATATCCCATCCGTTTTCATAATTGGTGCCCTCTATGGAGATACTAAAGGTTAATCTTGTAGATGAAGTAAATTGGCTTAG
>DATGTY010000247.1:0-6007 GCA_035301605.1 Chitinophagaceae bacterium
ATATTCTGTCCACTCTGGTGATTGGTCACCTTGGTATAAGAATATCGAATATCCTCTAAATTCAGGCTTTCTAATTGTGCTCCAAGAAATTTTTCCTCATGGAGATTTTTTCCGCCCTGCTCATTATCATTTTTCCATTCCATAGGAAATTTTTTCTCAATTTCTACTGGCATCATCCCGGCAAAAATGGCATTCCTGCAGTATTGTGTTGCGGTGGGCAAAATACTATAAAAAGTATCTTCTTCTTCCAGAGAAAAATATTCTGCAAAAATAGGTTCTATTACCTTCCATTGATCAAACCGAAGATTATCTATCAAAACAACAAAAAGCGGCTTCCCTTTCTCAATATGCGGCGCAATCTTGTAGCGGAATAAGGTGTGCGACATGATAGGCGCTTCCGGTGTTTGGGGATGCACCCAGTCCTTGTAATTTTTCATTACATATTTGGCAAACTCCGTATTTGCTTCTGCTTTTTGTGAATTGAATACATCCTGCATTTCGGGGCTGTCACTCTTTGCCATCTGCAACTCCCAATGCACTAACTTCTTATAAGTATCTCGCCATTCATTATAATCCTGGCTGGAAGAAAGAGTCATAAACAAATTCCGAAAATCTTGTTGATATGCGGTGGTCGTTTTTTCAGCCACCAACCTTTTATTATCAATATTCTTCTTCAGTGCGAGCAAAACCTGGTTCGGATTTACCGGTTTAATGAGATAATCATTAATCTGTCGACCGATGGCATCTTCCATCACATCTTCTGCTTCATTCTTGGTCACCATAATCACGGGAATCTGCTGATTGACCGTCCGAATACCTTCAAGAGTTTCCATTCCGGTCATACCCGGCATGGTTTCATCCAATAAAATGGCATCAACCGTATTATCTTTTAAATGTTCTATGCCATCATAGCCATTACTCATAGCCGCAACCTGATAGCCTTTATTCTCTAAAAACAATATTTGAGATTTTAGAGAATCTACTTCATCATCTATCCAAAGAATATTATTCATAAATTTCTATTTATTTAATCAAAAATTATCTTTTATATTTGACCATACCATTTCGTAAGATAACAAAACTTGTGGTATTTCTTATTAATTCTAATTTTTATGCACCGGGGCAAAAGAAAAATTATTAACGATCCAATTTATGGTTTTATAACCATCGATCACCCCATTGTGTTCAAAGTCCTGGAACATCCAAACTATCAAAGACTGCGCCGTATTTCGCAAATGGCACTGGCACACTTGGTCTATCCGGGGGCTATGCATACCCGACTATCCCACTCCTTGGGGGCTTATCACCTGATGAGACAGGCGTTAAAGGAACTTTGTGATAAAGGTGTTAAAATCACAGAAGAGGAGAAAATTGCTGCACAAGTCGCTATTCTTTTACACGATATCGGACATGGACCATTCTCTCATTCTTTAGAAAATCTATTGGTCAAAAACGTTTCTCACGAAGATATTTCCTCCTTAATTATGGAGCAGATGAATGAAGAAATGAATGGAGAGATTAGCCTGGCTATAAAAATATTTAAAAATAACTATCATAAAAAATTCCTGCATCAGCTGGTATCAGGGCAACTCGACGTAGATCGGATGGATTACCTTAGCCGAGACAGCTTCTATACCGGCGTCTCAGAAGGTGTTATTGGATATGATCGCATATTAAAAATGATGACTGTTCACCAGGATGAATTGATGGTAGAAGAAAAAGGGATACACTCTATCGAGAAATTTATTGTGGCACGGCGACTGATGTATTGGCAGGTTTATTTACATAAAACCGTATTAAGCGCAGAAAAGCTTCTGATTCATATCCTTTCTCGTGCAAAAGAACTTTTTCTCAAAGGAGAAGAAGTTTTCGCAACACCGACATTGGCATTTTTCATGAAGCAGGAGATAGACCGTAATACCTTTATACAAACGCCCACTTATTTAGAGAAGTTTTGTCAACTTGACGATTATGACATTTTATCTTCAATAAAGGCATGGATGCACCATCCCGATAAAATTTTATCTACGCTCAGCCGATGGCTTATTAACAGGAAGCTTTTGCATCTCACCCTGCAAAACCAACCCGTAAACGACCAATATTTTAAAAAACTACAGAACAGGGTGGCAGAAAAAGGTCAATTATCTCCGGCAGAAACCCATTACTTTGTTTTTCACGGCACGGCAACCAACAAAACCTATGATATTCACAACGAAGAGATTAACATTCTCTTTAAAAACGGAACAGTGAAAGACATTTCAGAAGTAGAAAATGCACTTATCAACACAACTGTTATGATACCGGTAAAAAAATTTTACATTTGTCATCCAAAAGATTTTGATTAAAACACTTCACGCACTAGTTAACATGGCTGTTAATTGGTGTAAAACCAATACTTATGCAGTTTAGTGCCTCACAGATAGCAGCAATGTTGAACGGAAAGCTCGAAGGCAATCCGGACGTTCAAGTCGATGATATTGCCAAAATAGAAGAAGCAGAAAAAAACACCATCTGCTTTATCGCCAATCCAAAATACGAAGAATATATCTATTCTACAAAGGCGGGCATCGTCATTATCAACAAAGATTTCGAAATAAATAAGGCAGTACAGCCTACCTTAATTCGGGTAAAAGATGCCTATGGCAGTTTCGCTAAATTATTAGAACAATACAATGAAATCATCAATCAGGACAGAATAAACAAAAAAGGGATTGAAGAACCTGCCTACATTGCCGATAGCGCAAGCCTTGGAAAAAATATCTATATAGGAGCTTTTGCATATATTGGGAAAAATGTAACCATTGGAGACAACACAAAAATATATCCTGGCGTATATTTAGGAGATAATGTAACTGTGGGGAATAATACAACCCTTTATGCCGGCGCTAAAGTATATTTCGATTGCGAAATAGGGCATCAGGTAATTTTACATGCGGGCGTAGTTATTGGCAGTGATGGATTTGGCTTTGCCCCCGACAAAGAAGGAAAATACAACAAAATCCCACAAATTGGCAATGTTCGCATTGAGAACAATGTAGAAATCGGAGCCAATACCTGTATTGATAGAGCAACCATGGGCTCAACCATCATCTCAGAAGGTGTAAAACTCGACAATCTGATTCAGATAGCACATAATGTAGATATAGATAAAAATACAGTAATTGCCGCCCAGACAGGCATCTCTGGGAGCACTAAGATAGGAAAAAATTGTACTTTTGGCGGACAGGTAGGAATAGCCGGGCATATTCAGATTGCAGATCAAACCCGCGTCGGAGCACAAAGTGGTATATTAAAATCTAATAAAGGTTCTAATAAAGCACTCAATGGCACACCGGCAATAGGTTATACGCAATCATTGAGAAGCTATTCTATTTATAAAAATTTACCCAAATTAGAAAAAAGAGTTAAAGAACTGGAAGGGATTATCAATCAACTTCAAGAAGATAAAAAATAGCATACCTACTTTATTGAAGAAATTGTTTCAATTATGGATATTAAAAAGACTGTTAATCAACACACACTCAAAGAAGCGATAAACATCTCCGGTGTAGGACTGCATACGGGGGTAAAATCAAATTTAATACTAAAACCGGTCAGGCCAGGACATGGTATTAAATTTCAACGCATTGATCTTCCGGACCAACCTACTATCAGAGCCAATGTAGATTATGTTGTAGATACCTCGCGCGGCACTACGCTGGAACACAATGGAGGAAAGATAGGAACCATAGAACATCTTATGGCTGCTTTGGTAGGTGCTAACGTGGATAACGTACTAATTTGCGTAGATGCCCCGGAAATCCCCATTATGGACGGCAGTGCCCTTCCTTTTATAGAAGCCATCGAAAAAGTCGGGATTCAGGAACAGAATGTAAAAAAGACCTACTATGATATTGGAGATAACATAGAATATACAGACACGGAAAAGCGAGTAGAAATGGTAGCTATGCCATCCCAGTCTTTTAAGATCACAACGCTTATAGATTTTAACTCTCCGGTACTGGGCACCCAACACGCCTCTTTAAGAAACATAAGCGACTTCAAAGAAAAAATCTCTTCTTGCCGAACATTCGTATTCCTGCATGAGCTTGAATACTTATTAAATCATAACTTAATCAAAGGAGGGGATTTAAATAATGCTATTGTAGTGGTAGATAAAGAAGTCTCGGAAGAGCAATTGAAGAAGCTGGCTAAAGCCTTTAACCGAGAAGATATTTCTGTCCAACAAGAAGGCATCGGCATTTTGAATAATGTCAGTCTGAGATTCCCGAATGAACCGGCTCGTCACAAGCTTTTAGATGTAGTTGGAGATTTGGCTTTGACCGGATATAATATTAATGCGCAAATTATTGCCAACCGCCCGGGACATGCTTCCAATATTGCTTTCGCAAAAAAAATAAAGCAATATATAAAAAAGAATCGTCATGCACATGACATCCCGGTTTACGATCAGAATAAGACACCACTGTTTGATATCCCCCGTATTCAAAAGACATTGCCACATCGCTATCCTTTCCTTTTGGTAGATAAAATTATAGAACTAAGTGATTCTCACGTAGTCGGCATTAAGAATCTTACCTTCAACGAATCTTTCTTCCAGGGTCATTTTCCGGGTCATCCGGTAATGCCCGGAGTATTACAAGTAGAAGCGCTGGCACAGGCCGGAGGGATTTTGGCACTAAACACCTACGATGATCCTGAAAATTATGACACTTACTTCATCAAAATAGATAAGTGTAAATTCAAAAATAAAATCATTCCCGGAGATACAATGATTTTAAAACTGGAGCTGCTAAATCCGATAAGAAGAGGTATTTGTGAAATGAGAGGTACGGTATTTGTAGGAAACAAAGTTTGTACTGAAGCAGTATTGGTAGCGCAGCTTGTAAACAAAGAAATGAGAGAACAATGATTCATCCTTTAACATACATAGACCCGGATGCGAAATTAGCTCCTAATGTAAAGGTCGATCCCTTCACCGTTATTCACAAAAATGTAGAAATCGGTGAAAATACCTGGATTGGATCTAATGTCACCATCATGGAGGGCGCTCGCATTGGAAAAAATTGTAAGATCTTTCCCGGCGCTGTTCTCTCTGCCATTCCTCAGGATTTAAAATTTGAAGGGGAAGATTCAGAAGTTATCATCAAAGACAATACAACGATTAGAGAGTTTGTAACAATCCACCGCGGAACCAAAGACAAACGAAAAAGCGTTATAGGGGAGAATTGTCTTATCATGGCTTATTGTCACATTGCACATGATTGTATTGTCGGAAATAATTGCATCTTATCTAACAGCGCTTCTTTAGCCGGTCATATTAATGTTGGAGACTATGCCTTATTAGGTGGCATGTGTGGCGTACACCAATTCTGTAATATTGGACCACATGCTTTTATTACGGGAGGAACATTGGTAAGAAAAGACATTCCGCCTTATGCTAAAGCCGCCAGAGAACCCATTTCTTACGTTGGAGTAAACTCTATCGGATTAAAACGCAGAGGATACACCATTGAACAGATTAATCACATTATGGACATCTACCGTATTCTATACGTCAGAGGTAATAGTGTTTCTCATGCCTTAAATATTATAGAAACAGAAATTCCGGCGACAGATGAAAGGGATGAAATTTTGTCTTTTATAAGAAATTCTACTCGTGGAATAATGAGAGGATACAGCCGCAGATCAAATAATGATATTATCTCTTAATAATATAGGGAAACGATATAATTACGAATGGATTTTCAGAAACCTTAGTACTACTCTGGAATCCGGCAACCGCTATGCCATTTTAGGTCCTAACGGCGCCGGAAAATCCACTTTATTAAAAATCCTTTCCGGAAGCCTATCCCCCTCCGAAGGAAAAGCTGTTTTTTCACAAGATGGAGTAGAAATAAATATAGATTATATTTATCAATACGTCAGCATCGTGGCTCCCTATCTGGAATTAATAGAAGAATACACACTCAAAGAGCTCTTCCATTTCCATCATCAATTTAAACCA
>DATGTY010000248.1:0-4317 GCA_035301605.1 Chitinophagaceae bacterium
TAGATGGTAATTTTGGAGGAACAGCCGGAATTGCAGAAATGTTAGTTCAATCCCAGACCGGATATATTGAATTACTCCCTGCCTTGCCTGATGAATGGCAGGAAGGAAGTTTTAAAAAATTTAGAGTAAGAGGTGGTGGTAAAATAAGCCTTTCTTGGCAAAATGGAAGGGTTAAGGAAGCTACTCTGGTCGCCACAAAGAGACACGGTTTTAAAGTGATTGTTCCTAAAGATTTACTTATTATGCGTTCTAAATTAAATGTTCCTTTTCATTTAAATGGTAATGTGCTCTCTTTGAATATGAAAAAGGGAATGAAAGCGCATATTTTTTTCAAGGATAAATAAAATATTTATCCTCTGCTAAGCAATGAAGCGGAAAAGTAGGAGAGGTGGCTTAAACTTCGGGTAAAAAACGAGTATCTGAAGCGATAAGATTATATTCTTCGATTTCGTAAATGGCTAGCTGAAACTGGTCAAAAGGATCCTTGGAAATGATTTTCTGCATTTCTTGACGGTTTTTCGCTTTACAGAGAATAAACTCTCCTGATTTTAAAGTCTTTCTGCCGCTACAAATAAAAATACCTTTTTCAATATATTCGTCTATATAAGCCTTATGTTTGGGAAAATATTGATCTATTGCAAAGTGAGGTTTGATATATTTTAGTGTAACTAAGAATATATTTTTCATTTCAATGGGATATTAATAGGTGAAAGTTTTATAGTACATAAATCATACCAATAAAAGTGGTATGGTTTTTTCAATAATATTTATAATGAATAGAATAATTAATTTATATCCTTTATTAGCTGCGATTTTTTTAATAGTTATTATAAACAATCCTTTGGATGCACAACATTTAGAGATAGAAAAAGTTCAAGGATACTTTGATTCTACTGCGACTCCGGAAATTTTTAATCGTGTTCCTATTGGATTTGTTATTACCTATAGTGATGGCTCTCAGAAAAAAACTTCAGGATTGCTTTCGGGAAATTTGAAATGGAGAAAATTGAAAATCCATTCAGATCAAGGGAAAATAAAAAAAGGAATGCTCATCTATGACAGGAAACTTGTTTGGAATAACAATCATAGAGTTACTTTTGGTATTAAATATCAGGATACTACACTTGTTTGTAATTTAAAACTTCCTTATCCGGAATCCATAAGATTTAACCTTTATACCGATAGTATAAAAAAGAAGGTTCCTTTCTACCTCAATGTGGA
The DNA here is from genome assembly GCA_035301605.1 of Chitinophagaceae bacterium. GTDB lineage: Bacteria > Bacteroidota > Bacteroidia > Chitinophagales > Chitinophagaceae > FW021-bin31. The sequence goes on from DATGTY010000248.1 coordinate 1,222, forward strand.
GGGCACTTTTAGTAATGGTAAGATCTATCCTTTAGATACCAATATGATTCATATCACAGCTTCTTCCGGAAATGTAGAAGGCAATACGTTACAATTATCCCAAAAGGATACCATTTCAACAATAAAGACGGTTGTTTCATTAAAATGGGATAAAACATTAGAAGACAGTGTGATTATCCCTGTAAAAACACATCTGAAAGAGGTAACTTTACCTTCTGAGGATGAACTTTTTAATAAATGGGGAAAGAGTCGTAGAAAAAGATAGAATAAATTTTTTCAAGAAAAAGAAAAGTTCTAAATTTGCATGCGGCAGGTCTTGTACGACTAGCTCCCTCTGAATCCCCCAGGACAGGAATGTAGCAAGGGTAGGAGGTTGTAGCGGTGCGATACAAGTAATCTGCCGTTTTTTTTATTCTTTTTCCGGTATTAAGGTTTGCTTTTGTTTCCTTCTATCGGATTGTTAAACTTCATCGGGTGGGGGCGAGGTGCTTCTTCGTTGTTGGTGCTGTCACTAAAAATTTTATCCAAGTATTCCCATTTCCCGTTTTTCCATTGAAATCCGGAATAAGTACCGTCTGGCACGAGAGAGGAAGAATCTTCTGCATGATTTGTTAGGGAAGTCAGGTGATCATAAACGATTAAATCCATCTCCTGATTATAGTTGAGTTCTACTTTTGCTTCACTTTTATACACCAGGAAAAATCTATTTTGAAGGTGTGGACTGCCGTGTTTTTTAGTTAAATCAAAGATAGGTGCGCCGAAGCGAGGTGTCCCATTTACAAAAGTCAAAACATCTAATACTTTACTTTGGGTTTTCAAATTCTTTCCTGCCCATCCAATCAGGGTGTAATATTTTTTATTTTTAAATTCTTCTTCTATGAGATTGTAATATAATGCGCCTTGCCAGCTTTTGGAGCCTCCGATAGTATCTTTGTTTTTGGTAAAAAATGAATTATCAAAAAGTGCATATAATTCTAAATTTCCATCCTTTGTCTTTTTTTGTATGGCACCATAAAATCTGTATTGATACTTAGCTAGCGCAATAGCCCATGTGAAAATTCGAAAGGATTTTTCTTTATTATAGAGAATAGAAACCTCTTCCAGAGAATCAAAAGAAAAGGAAAAAGAATGTCTTATTTTCAAAGCCTCAACGAGAGCCGGAATGAAGTCGTTTGTAGCCTGAAGTTTCTGTTTCCGGTCATAGGCATTAATCATCTCTTCGCTTAGCACTTTAAGAGAATCTTGTTTTATTCTAAGTTCCATTTCTTCCTGCTGGGATAGCTGTGCAAAAACAGGCTTAACCGACAGCGTAATAAGAGCGAAGATTAAAATATATTTGTATTTCATCATGTATTGATAATTTCTATACTTTAAACATCAAAAATGATACAAAACCTTTAAAATGATGTTATTTTTATCTTAATGAGGAATGAATATTACTCTTCTATACCTATTTTTTCTTCGACCAGGTAAGCATCTCTATCTGTAGCATTTCTGGTGATTAGTTCTGCTAAAAATCCGGTTACAAATAATTGTACACCGACAATGATAGAAATCAGTCCTACGAAAAAGATAGGACGATCAGAAACACGATAAACCTGAAAACCAAACTTTAAGACTGCAAGATAAATCCAGATACAGAATCCAATAAAGAATACCAACGTGCCTATGGTACCAAAAAAATGCATTGGTTTCTTTCCAAAACGACCGACGAACATGATTGAAATAAGATCCAGAAAACCATTGATATAGCGTTCAAGTCCAAATTTTGAAACACCATGTTTTCGTGCACGATGTTCCACTACCTTTTCTCCAACTTTTGTAAAACCACTCCATTTGGCTATCACCGGGATATAACGGTGCATTTCTCCATAGACTTCTATAGATTTGATGACCTTTCTTCTATATGCTTTTAAGCCACAATTGAAATCATGGAGATGAATGCCGGTGACCCGTCGGGTGATACCATTAAAAAATTTTGAAGGAATTCTTTTGCTTGCCGGGTCATGTCTTTTCTTTTTCCAACCACTAACAATATCGTAATGCTTTTCTGCGATCATACGATATAGTTCAGGAATCTCTTCTGGTCGATCTTGCAGGTCGGCATCCATGGTAATAATAACATCACCTTTAGCTGCTTTAAAACCTTCGTTTAGCGCGGCAGATTTCCCATAATTTATTTGAAAGCGCAATCCTTTATAATTTCCGTTTTGTTCGGATATTTTAGTAATGACCTCCCAGGAATCATCCCTGCTGCCATCATCTATCATCAACACCTCATAGGAAAATTGATTTTCAATCATTACCTTTTCAATGGTGCTGCACAACTCGGGAAGAGATTCTTCTTCGTTGAATAAAGGTACAACTACGGAAATGTCCATAAGTATAGTTTTAAGACAATGATTTTAGTTCGGGTTTCTTGTGTTTGGGAGCTGCGGCAGCTCCGGCCAATGATGCAATGACCCCAAGGAGTAGTTCTCCCAGAACTGCACCTGAAATGGCAGAAGATAGAAAGTAATCTCTGGCCATAGCCATGCCGGATTTAATTTCTTCGGATGTAAGTCCTTGTTCTATCATGTTTTGTTTACTCATACTAAGCATGCGCTCCTTGTATCCCGGATCTAGCCAGATAAAAAGGACAAGAAAAAGGACATAAATACAGGTTCCTACTGCAGCTGTTTTAAAACCTTTGGCAAATAAATTTCCAAAAGGTATGCTATCGTCAACCACGCTGGTATGCTTAAATTGTGCTGCTACAATCAATAACATAAATACAATAGATGGTATCCAGCTTTTATAATCTCTATCATAATTCCATCCCATCACATAATAAAGAACGAATAGGAGGATGAGAACACTGCCGGCTATTGCACCGAATTGTAAATGAATATTATTTTTAAAAGGATCCTGTTCATTTTGTTCAGTTGTAGAAGATTCTTCATATTTTTTGGCACTAAATAAAGTAATAATTAATCAAATAAAAGGACTAAGGAATAAGCTAAAAAGGAAACTACCCAGCCATGTTAGCTTTCGGTTTTTCCCTAAAATAGCCACCAATATAGAAAATATAACCCAAAGGATTATTGCAATTATCAT
>DATGTY010000249.1:0-5719 GCA_035301605.1 Chitinophagaceae bacterium
TTATCCGGCTGCTGCGCAGTCACCTGCATGGTTAAACAGCTGAAAAACAATTGAAAAAAAAATAAAGTTATAAATCTATTCATTGGGGTTTTTAACATCTTAACAATCTCATAAATTTAGCGACAATCAACACAAGACTATTTAAAATTCAGGTGTCAATCTACTTATATCTAATAAGCATAAAAGTTTAAATGGATCATTCCATTTTAACCTCTTCCAAAGGGGGAACGTTTTGTTCGGCTCCTTGATATCCTTTGTTCTGATTTATTCTCCCTTTAGTATTCTCTGTTATAACATTTTGAGGAATAGCCCAAAGAACATGAAACGGTTTGAGAGCAGCAACATTTCCGTACCAAGTAAATAACGGAGCGTGGTAATGTTCATTTACTCTCATTACTCGATCATAATACCAGTTTTTTTCGTGGAAATTATCTAGTGAATAACCCTCTTTACCTAGTTTAGCCATTATGAATGAAACTCTCACCATTTCAGAATGTCTTGGCTCTTCTATGTATAACTCCCTTGCTCTTTCATCAAAAATATAATCAATAGAGACATCTGCCTCAAGCACTGGAGATGCTTTTGCACGTTCTCGAACCCTATTAATATCTTGCTTGGCTAGATCCATCTGTTCTTTCCAATAATATGCCTCTGCTCTCAATAGATATGTTTCCGCCAATCTGAAGATATACATATCTGCCTGCCCCCCTCTTGGCTGCCGATCATTTGGTGTAGGAATATAAATTTTATGAATTGGCCATGGGTACCAAGTATCTGTCGTATCATTCAAATCCGTATATGTATTCTTATTTAACGGTTTTCCTTCCATTGGAGAGCCTACTGTACAACCTCTAATTTCTGCTGTTTGTTCTCCCATGGCTATCCAATTAATTTCAGATCTTCTCAAGTCAGACGTCGTTTCCCATGAATCATTGCCGTCTTTCCATATTTCATAATGATAATAATTATTCGTCCGGACATCTCCATTTCCGATGCCTAAGGTGTCTCCTGTGGGGGTATCCCAATTACATGCTCTTTCACCGGTGCCATCTGTTATTTTCCACCAAGCAGGTGTGAAATTCCTCATCGTATGTGCCCCATCCGACCAAGCTTCCGGGGGGGCGTCTGCTCTATCTACGGTTGTATAAATAGTCTCAGTATTCTGAGAATTATTTTTGTTTTCGGGTCTATGCAAATCCCACATTACATTTCGAAATGATTCATCCTCATCTTTTCCGAATCTGCCGGTAACTAAAGAATATGGTCCATCAATAACTTCAGTAGCACTGTTTATAGCTTTATCAAACTCTGTATTTGCAAGATAAATTTTTGTTAATAAATGATTTACTGTTCCTCGGGTAACATCTCCAAGACGAGCTGCTTTTACTGGAAGTACCTCTCTCGCGTATTCTAAATCTTCTTGTATTTTTTCGAGTATAGCCCACCTACTGTAAGTTCTATAATCCAGCTTTGCTCCATCAGCTTCATTACCTGCCCAAGGAATATCACCATATGAATTAACTAATCTATAATACCAATATGCTCTATGCCAATAAGCTTCTGCCAACAACCGATTCCTATCTTCTTGATCTTCCCATTCAATATCATCAATACGTGAAATTAAAACATTTGCATTCTTTATAAACTCATATGCTTTATTAAAAAATGTCAGCAAAGGCCAAAACTCACTACTACTAGGAGTGTTTCTCGTAAAATCTGCTTGAAAAAGGGCAATCGCTAAGTCGGAGTAAGCGTATTCCATTGCCATTGGATTTCTATTACCCGTGAAGTCGTAATTTAAATTTTTTCTTAAAGTGACCAATATCGCCTCAAAACCAGGCGCGTCTATATAAGTATTTTCAGGAGTATAAAATGATAATGGATCAGGTTCTAACCAACTCTTGGAACACGACGCCTGCATAAAAAAAACTATTATTAAACCAATAAAAATGTTAATTCTATATTTCATATCTTATATATTTATAATGATAGATTTAAGCCAAAAGTATAGCTCTTCGGCATAGGAGTTGCCCCTGACTCGGGATCCCAATCAGGCCAATTTGTAATTGTCAATAAGTTTCTCGCTGACACAAACAACTTTAAATTCTTTAATTTGAGTGATTCAGATAAAGAGGAAGGCGCGTTATAAGATAAAGTAACGTCTTGAACCCGGACAAAGGAGCGAGGTTTGAACACCCGTAAGCCTCCTCCGTACCCACTTGTACTCACATCTAGCCTCGCATAATCATTTATTGGATTTTCTGGTGTCCAATAAGGAACAGGACCAACATTTCTATTTCTTCGGTCATTCGATTCCCAACCTCCATTAAGCGCTCTCGAATAATCGCTAATATGCCCCAAATCCGCTCGTATAAAAACAGAAGCTGTGAATTTTTTTAAAAATATAAAATCATTACTCAGCCCAATTCTATATCTAGGTTCTGTAAACCCTATAAATTGTTTATCATATAATTCATTAAACGATCCATCCTCATCAACGTCTGCCGCTTTGAAGTCTCCAGGCCTCATCCCATAACGTGCTGCTTCCTCTTTTTCATTTACTTGCCATACTCCCAATAACTCATAATCCCAAACTGCATCCAACGCCCTACCGGGAAACCATTCATTGGTAAAGTCTGGTATTTCTCCCTCTTTCCTTTGCCCTAACAGAGTATATTCGCCTACATCTCCAAAAAGTTTTTTTATTTTATTTCTATTGAAAGAAAAAGTAAGTCCAGAGTCCCAATGAAAATTATCAGTACTCATATTACTAGACTGCAGGGTAATCTCCAGTCCTTTATTACCCAACTCTCCTAAGTTTGAAGTTATATTAGAAAATCCTGTTACACTTGGTAAACGGCGATTTAATAGCAACTCCTTCGTAGTCATGTCATAATAATCAATATTCAAGTTGATCTTATTTTCAAAGAAAGCGGCATCTAAACCGATATTAATCGATTCTGTTTTTTCCCAGCGTAGACCTGTATTTGCTAAAGATGAGTTATATAAACCAACTCTTGTATTTGAACCATCGTACCATAAATCTGAACTTATCCTAGCTAAAGCCGCATACCTACCTATATCCCGATTTCCATTTTCTCCCCAGGAAACTCTAATTTTCAAATCATCCGTAAAACCCTTTTTAAAGAAACTCTCTTCCGATATTCTCCAGGCAAATGCAGCTGCTGGAAATGTGGCTCTGGGATTTTGTTGGCCAAAAGCTGAATATCCATCGCGACGAACGGAAGCTGTAAACAAATATTTATTCAATAAAGAATAGTTTACCCGTGCCATCATAGCATCACCTGTACTTCTATAATCATTGTTAGAAATTCCAGGGCCATCTCCAAATTGTAATCCATGATAGCTTAAGTGTTCATTGGGTTCAAAGTTTTTATTAGTTTGGGTTGAAGACCATCTGGAGCTTTCTTCTATATTATATAAAAGCGTTACATCAATTTGATGTATTCCAATTTCTTTATTCCATTTTAGGATGTTATCTATCATCCACTCATAGTGACTGTGCTCGTCTCTCGAACCTTCGCTTATATCAGATGGCTCTCCTCCTACTTTCTTATCTGTAGAAGTAAATTGTAAGTCTTTTAATGCTTCATAGCGCGGCTGAAAAGAAACCCGGTAATTAATTCCAAAAGGCAGCTCAACTTCTGCGTACATGTTTGAAAACAATCCATTAATTTTGCGAAGTCTATCATTTCTATAATAGTTTAATAGAGGATTATTTGTGTGGCCATGAGGTAAACGCATTAAATTCCCTTCATCGTCAAACATTTGGCCAAAAGGGCTGTTTGAATAAAAACCTAAACTTGCAGGCGTGGTACTTTCGTCCCGATCAGAAAACTGAGCATTAAGCCCGACATTAAGCCAATCATTTACCTTATAATCTGCATTCAGTCTTGAACGCACGGATGAAAACTGGTCTCCTATTCGTATCCCTTTATTATTTAAATATCCAATAGACCAATAGTACGTAAGATCTTCGGTGCCACCACTTATATTTAAATCATAGTCTTGCCGCAAACCTTGTTTAATGACCTCGTCATACCAATCAACTGTCCTTCCGGCCAAATAATTTTTTTGTTCAATTGAAAAGAATTTGAGTCTCGCTAACCATTCTTTGGTATCATCCTCTTGTGGATTAGCACTCAGCGATCTCCATTCTTCAATGGTTATGTCCGAGCCGAGTTCATTTGGGTTAGTATAAAAATCATAATTAGAATTTGGATTTATTGTTCTAAAAAAGTCTTGTCTAAATTTAATATACTCTTCCGGGCCAAGACCTTTTCTTGCCTTCGTCGGGTTAGAGGCTCCAAGCTTTGAAGTAAAGCCAACGACCGGCTTTCCTGTTATTCCTTTTTTTGTAGTCACGTGAATAACTCCTGATGCTGCTCTTGAACCATATACAGCAGCTGAGCTCGCATCTTTTAGTATATCAATTGATTCTATATCGTTCGGATTAATATCCCGAATCCCCCCATTATAAATAACCCCGTCTAATACGATCATTGGTGAGGATCCAGCACTTAGTGAGTTCGGCCCCCTAATCTCCATTGAACCTCCTCCTGCAGCAGAAGCATTTTGGTTTGAGGAAAAACCTGCAACTGTTCCAGAAAGCATTTCAGTTAACTGTGTCAAAGATTGGTTTTCAAATCTTTCGGCTTCAATTTTAGTTATGGAACCTGTTAAATCACTCTTTTTCGCAGTTCCATAACCAATTACCACTACCTCGTCTAATTGACCAGCAGATTCCTTCAATGTTATTTTGACTTCTTCGCCTACATTTACTACTTCTTCCAGATTTGAAAAACCTAATATACTGAAGACCAAGGTCGATTGTTCATTAATTTCTATTCTAAACCTACCATTCTCATCCGTCAGAGTGGAAGCGTCAGCGCCCTTTACTTGGATAGTTACCCCTGACAATGTTTGCCTATTTTCATCATAAACAACACCGTTAACGGTCTTTTGCTGTCCCCATGTAGTCTTTATCGAAAAGCAAAGGATAAAAAAACAACAAATAAAACATTTTTGATAAAACATATACATAATTTAAATATTCTAATTTTTTTAGAACCCTTAATCTATAGATGCGGAGACTCTCGCGAAATGACTACAACATTTTAAATTTAATATTCACATACTTACAATACACCTGTTGCGTTTACGTACACGCACATTGCAAGAAACACTTCGCTCTTTCGATTTATAAATATTAATTTAAATGTAATTACTTATTTTTAATAATGCAAATTCATTCCCCTTAATTCTCTCATATTTTTAAAAGCAAACCTTGACCGCTATAAAAGTTGCAAATTTGTATTAGACTTAAGCATTAAAAAACTGTACCTTTGTAAATTAGATTAGGAAGTATATTATGTCTATAGATAAAAACAAAAGAGATCGGGACGGCAAACCTAAAAAGCAGGTTAAACGCGTGAAACGATCCCCTTCATCTTCATCAAAGCAGAACAATAGGAACAAATCAAATCCCCAGAATACGCCTGGAAGTGATCATTTTTATAATAGATTCAAACCTAAAAAAACAAAAGAAGATTATAGAAATGAAAAAAGGGCGACAAAAGCAAGACGCGACGTCTATTACGAACAAAAAAGAGAAGAGGAAGGAAAATCTTTCCGCCAAACACCAGAATCATCTCAAAAACGCTCTTCAAAAGCTAAAAAGAGCGAAAGACCCAGAGTT
>DATGTY010000250.1:0-2024 GCA_035301605.1 Chitinophagaceae bacterium
TTGCCATTGTCGGCTTTAATAATGACCCTATTTGTCGTTTAGTCACACCACAACTATCCACCATTAACTACCCAGGAGAAGCCATGGGAAAAACGGCCGCAAACCACCTTATCAATATTCTGGAAGGGAAATCATCTCTAAGTGAAATAAATACCATCACACTTAAATCTGATTTGATTATAAGAGCCTCCTCTCTAAAAGCAGAATGCAAAAAATAGAAGTTCTATTTAAAATATCATCTGTTGAGTGATTCCCAAATAACATCATAAACCTCTGTAGCATCCAGAGAATTATTGACGGAAGCATGTTCTGAAATCAAAACAGGATGATCTTCCTCTCTGGTATTCACTCTTCCATGTGAACCTTTTATCAAAGAAGCATTTAAGGGTACTACATCCATTAAATAGCGAAATCCCAATTTCTTTTTTAACAATTGATAACCTGCACGCCATTTCGAAGTCATAAACATTTCTACCGGATCATATCCCGGTTTATTATGGATAGCTACAAGCCGTGCGAAGTCGGGCGCTTTTTTATCATCCATCCAATAATAATATGTAAACCAGCTTTTTTTGTCTGCAACAACGACCAGGTCACCTGCACGTTCATGATCAATACCTTTAGCTCGTTTTCCCTCCTTATCCAGAATCCATTCTACTCCTTCAGTTTCATTTAATACTTTCTTTACCTTCTCCACTAAAGAAGGTTCATTGATATAAATGTGAGCTATCTGATGGTCGGCTAAAGCAAAGACTTTACTAACTTGCGGATCAAGCAACTCCATGCCTCTTTCTGTACGCACTTTTAACCATCCTTTCTCTCTAAAAATACGATTCAGATGAATAGGCTGCGTTACCGGGGTAATCCCATACTCTGACAGGAGAATCACTTCTGCATCTTTCTTTTTATAGAAAAGCACCAATTCTTTTACTAAAGCATCTATTTCCTGAAGGTTGTTTATAATGTCAGATTCCTCCCTGCCAAATTTTTGCAGACAATAATCCAGATGTGGCAAATAAATCAGTGTCAATGTAGGATCATATTTTTCATCTGAAATCATAGATGCTTTCGCTATATATTGACTACTGCGAATATCCGCTCCCGGTCCCCAATAATGGAAAAGAGGAAATGCGCCTAATTCTTCACGTAAATGATCTCGCAGATTAGCCGGATAAGTATAACAATCCGGAATCTTTCGTCCATCCGATAAATAATTGGGGCGTGGCGTTAATAAATAGTCCACGTTAGAATTCATATTATACCACCAGCACATATTGGAACAGGTAAAAGTAGGATCTCTTTCTTTTGCCTTATCCCAAATTTTTTCACTATATACCAACCGATTGGATTGTTTCCAAAATTTAAATTCTCCTTCCGTACGATCATACCAGCCATTCCCTACAATTCCGTGCGCCGTAGGCGTTTTACCCGTAACGTAGGTGGACTGCACTGCAGTAGTCAACGCAGGAAGCATAGGCGTAATTATAGAAAGATGGTTCTGCTCCATCCAATCTTTCAGAAAAGGAGTATGAGTACCAATAAGGTTAGAAGAAAGCCCCACAATATCAATAACTACTGTTTTATTCATTTTTATAACTTTATTAAATATGGTTTATTACCCATTTCAATTCTCGTATAATGGAATCTGAAAGCGATTGTTTTAAATCTTGAGGTAAAACATCCCAGGTATAAGTTTCCACTTCAAGAATAGCAGATGGTTTTTTCTTTTTTTGGATAAGAACCGCTTCTTTTATCTCCTCCTGGGTAGATTCCAACAGGCCATAGTCTTTTACAAAAAGAGGAACATGAAAATGAGCTCTCCATTCTTTACAATCCAACGCTTCTTTTGAGTGGAGGGCTTCGGGTAAATCCCGGTAACGCAAAAGTGCATCTTTTTTGTTTTTTGCTACTACCTGATGTAGATATACAGGTTCATCAAACTTTTTTAATTCTTGTAACTTCTTGTTATTTTCTTTGCTATCAGTATGCCAAATCACCTTCAAAGCAGCGCTCAATTGCCATTT
>DATGTY010000251.1:0-9268 GCA_035301605.1 Chitinophagaceae bacterium
GCCGCCACAATAACCAAAACGGACGGTATAATATATTTCAGTTTCATCCTGTATGTTTATATTCTCTATCTACTATAAGCTTAAAAATCAGCCAATATAGTCAAAACTATTCAGCAAAAATAACTTTTAAATTATTCATACAATTAAATCCCTCACAAAAGCTTTTGATTTAACAGTATTTTATACCTCAATTCCTATCTTCCGCATGAGAATAGACGCATTCATACTTGTGCAAATTCCATGCTTTAAAGCATAATCAAAAAATAAAACCTCTTTTTGAACCTGCACATCAAAATGATAGTTAAAAACTTGCTGTGGATATTTTTCTTCCAGATCAGTCAATGCAAGATCATGCGTAGCCAAAATCCCGACAGCATCAACCTTTAACAACTGTTCTATCAGCGCCCTGGATCCGGCATGTCGATCATTAGAATTAGTACCTCTCAATATTTCATCCATCAACAGCAGGTTTCTGCCTTTCTTTTTGGCCTCCGCAATAATATATTCCAGCTTTTTCAACTCTGCATAAAAGGTAGAAATATTCTCTTCCAAATTATCAGCTATTCGCATGCTGCTAATCACATTCACAGGAGAAAGCGACATTTTTTGTGCACAAACAGAAGCTCCTGCCATCGCCAATACTACATTCACTCCCACAGAACGCAAAAAGGTGCTCTTTCCTGCCATGTTAGAACCTGTAATAAGCATCATTTTCCCTACTCCATCCAGCTCTACATCACTACATACCCGTTTCTTATAAACAATCAAAGGGTGACCCAGTTGCCTAGCTTCGAAAGTAAAATGCTGCTCTTTTATTTCCGGGAAAACCCAATCCTGATTATTATATGCCAGATTAGCCATGGAACATAAAGCTTCTATTTCTACATATACATCAGCCCATTTTAGTAACTTCTCTCCTACTTTGCGATGCATTCTACTTAAGGCTCTATATTGGTGCCAATCCCAAAACAATAACAGATTCAAAGGGAAATGTACTAGTGGATTATACCGAATATCCAATTGTGCCATTATCTTCCTTAAAGATTCAATCACCTCATAAGCTTTTATTCCCCCTAAGGCTTGTCCCGACTCCAAATCTTTCTGTAGGGCTTTAAGTCCGAGATCTTGAAATTCCTTATTACTAATCAGATATAAACTTTTTTCAAGAGCGGAGAGCGATGCGACCGTCTTTGATAAAAGCGCATAATGCGGCATTACAATCTTTCCTGAACGCCATATAATCCAAGAATGCACTATGAGGGAAATCCATAGCAACTGCCATGAAGCCAAATCAAAGCTGGCCAGCAAAATGAAAATCACTGTCATAGAGAGTGCGATAGTGGTTAAGACATTCCACTTCTTAAGATTTTCATTTTCAGGTTTACTTTTTGCCCATTCCAATATTTGTTCAAAATTCGACTCTTCGATTTTATCATTTCGACCAATTGCCTGAATATCCTGTCTCCATTCAACCTCTCCAGCCAGAGCTTTAACAGACTTTTGCCGCTGATCTATAACCTCTTTAGACGCCGGGTATTTTAACCAACCGGCTAATCTTTCTGCAGATCTCCCGGTTGTCGTTCTGTTAAGCATCTGAAAGATGCTATGTTTACCAAAAATATCTAAATCTCCGGTATATGGATGTTCACTATCCATAAATTCTGTACCCGGATCAAAAGAAATAATCTCTCCGTCTAATGACTTCAATTCTTCTTCATTAATTTGAATAAGTTGTTCAATAAATTTCAGTTTCTTCGTATTTTCAATATCTTTTTTTGTTACAATAGCAAACACAATTATCAAAACAACAGCACAAATAGAAGCCAACAACCCATTGATAGACAAAAAGATAAAGAACAAAAGAACAGCTGCTAAAAAACTTATCAACCGAACGCTCCCTAATTGTTTTTTATTTTTAACTCGTACTGCTAATTTTTGCTGCAAATGAGCTATTCTCTCTTTATAGGCTAATTTAATATTCTCCATTTACCAAACTTCTTGTTTAATCTTTATAATAAATCCAGACTTCAATCTTATTTTTGCTGCAAAATACATTAATAGGAAGACTATTTCTATAAAAAGGAACCATGCAGATAAAAGAAATATCAGATCGCGTAAAGAATATCATTCTTCATCCTAAACAAGAATGGAATGTAATACAATTTGAACAGGCTTCTACCAAAGAGCTATTGTTGCAATATATTATACCCATCGCAGGTGTAGCTGCCATAGCCACATTCATAGGCTATGGAGCTTTCGGTATCAATACCGGCGTTTCCCGGGTCGGAGGGTTTAGAACAGGAATTATTTTGGCAATAAACCAATTTATAGGAACAATTGGGATTACTGTATTGGGTGGGTATATTATAGATGCACTTGCCCCTTATCATCGTGCAGAAAAAAATCTGGAAAGTTCTATGCAACTCATGGTTTATGCCTATACGCCTGTCATGATTGGAAATATTTTAAACATTATTCCGAGTTTGTCCATGATTGGGAATATTTTTGGATTATATGGGGTGGTTTTGTTGTATTTTGGAATAACTCCCATGAAGCATGTATCACAGCAAAAGAAAACGGTCTATCTTATCTTGATTTTATTCGCCATTTTTATTCTTAATTTAATCATTGGATACGTCTTAAATGGCTTTTTTGGGGATCCTTATTCATCTCCAAATCAAAGCAATATTCCACCGTCTAGTCTTTATTCAACCTAATAAAAAAGAGTTTCAGTACATTTATCAACCCTATTTTCTTTCCTCTTTCCCATTACTATTTCATCTCAATTTTTTCAGATATTTTTTTCTTTTCCCGACTTTCCTTCGGTAATACAATATAGTAATTTATTCAAATCTTCTTTTGTATGTAATGCATTGATAACAGATCTTGTCAATAATGGATCATTTGCTGTAGGGTATCGAAAGGCTGATAGAAGAATTCTATATTTCATTGCACGTTCGTATAATGTGGCATCTGGGAGAAAACAGATAGGTAATTTCCCATCAAATTGAAAGGCGTCAATAGCATTTATTTGCTTCTTAAAATAGCACAGATTTTCTCTCAACTTATGCAGTTGGTTTCTAAAAAGATTCCGTCCGCTCATCCAAGCATACACCATTACCGGCGACATTGGCGCAGCTGCTGTAAACTGTGGCATTTTTTTGACCATTAAGATATCTTCTTCATCTCCCGAGACAGCGCCTCCTTCACAACTAAAAGCTTTTGACAAAGAATAACAAATAAGATATTTCAATGAATCCGATGCAGGAACTAGTGCTTTCGCCCCTTCTCCATTTTCTCCCAATATTCCAATACCGTGCGAGTCGTCAACCAAAACCCGCACAGGTCGTTTTATTTTTAGCAACCAATTGAAATTCAATAATTCCCCTGTTAAAGGATTTACAGATTCCAATACAATGGAACAAGGCTCATTCGATGAATTTACGGCTTCAATAATAGCATCTACCGATGCCATTTTCTTTAAATTAATATGCTTCAAAGCAGGATGTGGGTGCTCTAAAGAGAAAATATTTCCTTTAGAAGCTAAAAATTGAGTAGCAGCCGACGCAGCAAGATAGCCTGAAGAAAAACAGGCACTGCTCTGACAGTCTATATACTCAGAAAGCATCAATTCAAAATCTTGATATAGCTGATGTCGCGTATTGCTCACCCGAGAAGAAGGAAAAACAGATCCATATATTCCTACACTTTCTTGTAATAGTTTTTGAAATTCCGGAAGAGATGGCATCCCCAAATAGGAAAAACCCGAAAAAAATAAATAAGCCTGTCCTCCTATAATTGTTATGCGTCCCGGAATATCATTCAGATAAACCATATGCAATTATTCTACTCATGATAAGAGGAAGCTTTCAAAAATAAGGTCATTTTAAAATCAGCCATTTCCGTATCAAAGTTTAATTCATCCTTATTTATTTTTAAAATAAGAAGTCGTTCATAAGCTTTTCCTCCATGACTTGGATATAATTCTATCTCATCTTTAGCAATTAAAGCATATTTGGCAGTATCGATTTCCCCGCCAAAAGAGGCCACAAAAAGACTATCTTCCAGAAACTTAAACCACGCACCTTGATAGAAACCACTTTTCAACTGCTTGGCTCGTTTGCTATCTTCAATATTAAATGTTCCCTCAGGAGGTTTTACATCATAAACTTCCCATTTTTTATTCATTAAGAGCCTTTTGGTTTCGCCTGTTCCGCAAGACATTAAAAAACTCATCCCCAGTAGTACTAAAGAGTAAACCAAGATCTCCTTTCCGTTAAAATGTACCATAAAGCTATACCTCCTTTTTAATTCACCATTTTCTCTTTTGGGATAGACAATGATTTCCAATCATTTCCTTTAAGATGTTTGGCAATATATACAATCTGACCAACATGATAAGCATAATGCGCAACCTGTCTCAATAAAGCATCCACCACCAAGTGCTCTTCTCCTCTAATAGTAATCTTTTTAGAAAGATCCTTATCCTGTAACCCCTGCAGAGTATGCATCAAACAATTCCAACCCTCTTCCCATTTTTCTATAATTCGTTCTTTATCAACATTATTATTTTCTCTAAATTCATCTGCTCTATCCCTCCACTCTTTTTCACCATCAGTAGTCAGAAAATCGGTAAAACGAGAAAGCATATTACCTCTCATATGATTGACAATAACATAGACACTGTTTTCAGTTTCGAATTTCTTATAATGGAAATCCGATTCCTCCAATTGAAGAAAGGTTTTATCACCCAATTCCTTATAGATAAGCAATCGCTTCTTGATAATATTTATAAAAGATTGTTCTTCATTCATCATTTTAAACTTATTCACTATTCATGCAAAAATATGACATATTCTTTTTCTAGAGAAGCTATATTTTGATATAAATATACATAAAAATAGTAACATTGACTACAATTCCTAACTATTAATACATACAAAAACTGTTTTTTAATCCTGCCTTCAAGATTGTATATTTGCCTTAATTCCTATTTTCTATTCGAAAGGTCACAATATAGGAAGGAGTAAAATATTATAATTAAAATCTATTTCATTATGCAAGAAAGTTTTTGGACACATTTACAGGAAAAATCTGTGGATGTCCTCATGGCCATGGGAACCAGAGTAATATATGCAGTTATCGTACTCATCATTGGATTAGTCCTTATTCGTCTGATTATGCGTTTAATCCGGAAAATAATGGATAAATCCAAAACGGAATTATCCTTGCGTACTTTCGTGGAGAGTCTAAGTATTGCCATGCTTTACGCTATTTTAGTTTTCGTCATTGGACTGACAGTAGGTATTAAAGCTACCGCTTTCATGACTATTTTTGGCGCTGCCGGTATTGCTATTGGGTTAGCACTCCAGGGAAGCTTAGCCAATTTTGCAGGCGGACTGTTAATTTTAGTGTTCAAACCTTTTAAGATTGGAGATGAAGTCATCGTCAACGGAATAGAAGGAGAAGTAAAAGATATCAATATTTTATATACTCGAATTCATGATTGGCGTGGGGAAGTTTATACGTTACCCAACGGGAATGTAGCAAATAGCGCTGTAAGAAATAATAGTGCGGAGGAGTTACGACGCGTTCAAGTCGAACTACATTTCTCTTTCGATGAAGACTTTGATCGGTTGCGTGAAATCATTACGACCGAAATGAAAAAGCATCCGGATGTCATTCAGGAAAAGCCTTTTCAACTCTGGATCAATAACTTTCAAGACTATTACATTAAAACTTCCGCCAGATGTTGGTGTAAGAATGTAGAATATTGGGGCGTTTATTGGGATATTGAAGAAAGATTAAAAAAAGTACTTGAAAAGAATAATATTAAACTGGCTATCCCAAAGCAAGATATTTATTTACCTGAAGGTCCCAGGGGTGGCAAGCAACAACATACTATTGAAAATAAAGAACAGTAAGCCTGTTTCTCTCGGATAAAGAATAAAAAATGGGACAAAACCCTTGGACATAAGAGTCCGGAGGTTTGTTATTTTTGGGCATTATTTTTTGGGTTAGTCTAATAACATCAAAACGCAGCTCTCGCTGTCGGACTGACGTCCAAATTGGCAAACAGTCCTTTTTTATATTTATAATATCCTGCCATAGCAATCATTCCTGCATTATCGGTACAATATTGAAAGTCAGGAATATAATAGTTCCAATGATATTTTTCTCCATACTCAGCAGTGGCTTTTCTTAAACCGGAATTGGCACTTACGCCTCCGGCGATACAGACTTCTCTGATTCCTGTTTCTTTGGCTGCCTTTTTTAATTTCTTCATTAAGATAGTCACGATTCGATGCTGAACAGAAGCACAGATATCATCAATATTCTCTGCTATAAAATCAGGATTTTTGACTGTATTTTCCTGCACAAAATAGAGAATAGCTGTTTTCAAACCACTAAAACTAAAATCCAGACCCTTGACCCGAGGCTCCGGAAAGGAAAAGCGATTAGCATCCCCATGCCGTGCTTTTTTATCTAAAACGGGTCCTCCCGGATAGGGCAAACCCAATATTTTAGCCGTCTTATCAAAAGCTTCTCCTGCCGCATCGTCCAATGTCTGTCCCAATACTTCCATCTGTAAATGATCTTTACATAACACAATCTGGGTATGTCCACCGGAGACCGTCAGACATAAAAACGGGAACTTCGGTCGTGGTTCATCAATACAATTCGCTAAGACATGAGCTTGCATGTGATGTACAGAAATCAAGGGGATGTCTAAAGCGTAGGCAAGGGATTTAGCAAAACTTCCTCCTACTATAAGCGAGCCTATTAATCCGGGAGCCTGTGTAAAGGCAATGGCATCCAATTCCCTCTTCTGCACACCGGCTTTCTTGAGTGCCATGTCCACAACAGGAATGATATTTTGTTGATGTGCACGAGAAGCCAACTCAGGCACCACGCCTCCATATTGTTCATGTACCGGCTGGTTAGCAATAAGATTAGACAATACCTTTCCATCCTTGAGAATAGCTGCACTCGTATCATCACAGGAAGATTCTATAGCTAAAATATGAATAGACATGAAGCAAAGGTAGGCATTAATAGGCTTACCTTTGCCAATTTATCTCTTATTAAAGACACTCTAATAAACACTAAATACTTACAACCTGACCCTTTACCCCTTCACTCCGGTATTTGCACCTTCTTTTAAAGAAAGATCTACAGGAGCATTAGTTTTCCAGGAACCACGAGTAAAGTCAGGGATATCCAAGGTCATGGCTTTATTAGCAACGGACAATCCGCTCAATGGGAATATACAGCTCCACAAAGCAGCATCATAAACATCCTGATCTAATGGCAATCCATTTCTCAAACAATCTATTGTACGCCAATCCATCATAAAGTCCATACCGCCATGACCGCCTACTTTTTTGGCCATTTTCCCTACTTTTTCCACAATAGGAACAGCATATTTTTTCTTCACTTCTTCCATTTCCTTTTCATCAATCCAATGATGACCTCCATTAGAAATCTTTCCGGGTAACGGATATTTTAAGGCAGTACCTTCTGTACCTACGACTTTATGAATACGAGAATATACATTAGGAGAAGTTACATCATGCTCAATCATAATGGTCTTCCCTTTATGAGTTCGAACCGTTGTCACATTCATATTCCCTCTATATTGTGCACCTACATAAGGCGCAAAGAAACTATCTTTTGCTGCATATTCCTTCGCTCGTTCTCCCATCATGAAGTCATTGGTAGATACAGAGACCAAATACTCCATTTTATCTCCTCTATTCATGTTCATAATCTGACAGATAGGTCCCAATCCGTGTGTAGGATATAAATTCCCATTATGGCGTGTATTTTCACGTAATCTCCACATGCCATAATATCCATTTTTATTAAAATTTAAATCATAAAGATTATGGTTGTACGCACCTTCTCCATGCATTACTTCTCCAAAATAACCCTGACGCGCCATGTTCAAGGTCAATAATTCAAAGAAATCATAACAACAATTCTCCATCATCATGCAATGTTTCTTCGTCTTTTCAGAAGTTTCTACAACCTGCCAACATTCCTCTAAAGTCAACCCGATAGGCACTTCACAACAAACATGTATATCATGTTCCATAGCATATAGCGCCATCGGCGTATGTAAATCCCAAGGGGAAGCAATAAATACTAAATCCAAATCACCACTATCACACATTCTTTTCCAGGCATCGGCCTTATCCGTATAAACCTTTGGATCATGCCCTGCATCTTTTGCCATTTTATAAGCACTTTCTGCATGCTCTCTGCGAATATCACACACTCCTTTTACTTCTACTCCTTCGAGTTTGGTCACCGCATTTAAATGGGTAGGTCCTCTCATTCCCAAACCAATAAAACCAACACGAACAGTATCTAATTTTGGCGCGCTATAGCCACTCATATTGAAATGCTGTTTATGAGAATTGGAATAGAGGTATTTTTTGAGCTCTTCTTCTTTTACATTTTCAGTTGCGCCTTTGGCAAGGCTGGTACTTAACAGCCCGAGTCCTGTCAAGCTGGTTAATCTTAAAAAATCCCGACGATTGCTATTCATAGTTTCATTTTTAATAACGGAATAATTATATATGATGTATCTCCCTGTATTTTATAACTTAATAAAATACAGGTATTTAATTTTTTTTACTTTTGCAAGATAAATGCATTAATAGAACATTCCAATTCTACCTATGAAATTTCAATTTCATAGGTAGAATGCAAACGTTATCATATCAGTATTCAACCGTTTGCGCATTTTTTTATATTTTATCAATAATTATTTTTGATTCGAATGAGAAAAGGGGAGACACCACCGTCAAACTTCAAAGAATAATCTTTTTTTCAATAATAACCTTATTAATACTAATAACCTGCATTCTGATCATTTTTCAATAAAGGATTTAAATCAATGGCTGATTGAGGAATAGGCATCAATAACAGGCGATCACTCCACTGTTTATTAACAACAGGTTCGCCATTGGGCGCATAGGTTGTACCATCCATAACCTTTGCACAATAGTCTGCTCCATACCGGCGCATATCATAATATCTATTTCCTTCTCCTGCCAGTTCAATGCGTCTTTCATTGCGAACAAAATTCAATGCTGCTTTTTTAGAAGGCATATTCGAAGGAACATCCGGCATTCCACAACGATCTCGGATATTATTTAAGACATCACGTACTTTTTGATCCCAGCCTACATTTTGAATACGAGCCTCGGCAAAGGTGAGCAAAACTTCTGCATACCTAATCACAGGAAAATCAGCATCG
>DATGTY010000252.1:0-3838 GCA_035301605.1 Chitinophagaceae bacterium
AGTGGAAACTTCACTTTCTTCCCTGAGGTATGGATAATAAATTTTATCTCATCTGAAAAAGGATAATTACTCTTTGGCCAATTTTCTTTCACCACTTCAAAAGACTGCGCCGGATTGTTGGTTTTTAGCTTCAAGCCATAATTCCAAGGGCTTGCAGGCAAAATAGAATAAGCAGGCCATTTCTTAATATCTACATCCGATTGCCAGTGGGAATCCGGCAAAGCCGTTTTTTTAGGATTTACCTTTTCTATATCCTCTTTTATTTTTAAAGAAAAAGTTAAAGCGCCGTAGTTAATACTAACGCTATTTTTTCCGGTTTGCCATTCTTCGACAGAAAGTTCTCTGGGTAATTCTAATGTAATTTGATCTCCATCCTCCCATGACTTTTCTATACGGACATAAGCATCTGCATCCAATTTCCTTTTCTGCTTTTCTCCATTAATATTCACAACCGCTTTTTTACACCAACCCGGAATTCTTAAATATAGTGGAAACTTCACTTTCTTCCCTGAGGTATGGATAATAAATTTTATCTCATCTGAAAAAGGATAATGCGATTGTTCCTCCAGAGTAACTTCCGTTCCATTGCCTACTTTAGCCGTCACTTTACTGGCTGCATACAAAACGGCAGCCAAGCCATTATCCGGAGAAGCCATCCAGAGGTTTTCTGCATAATAAGGCCATCCCTGGGTATGGTTATGCTGACAACAACGATGACTCAATGGATTCATCATAAAAAAGGGACCTTCATTTTGAATTCCGGGTGCATGATTAGTTGCATCGCTGGTCACCATATTAGGTGCAGTAAAATAGCGGAGTGCTTTAAAATCAGGCATCAACGCTGCAGGATAAGTATTAAAAGCTACATCTTCACAATTATCTGCCCAGAAAGGATCTCCTGTAAAACGCAGCAGCATTTCATCTGAATTCATTTGCTCTACCATGCCACAGGTCTCTATACCCTGGTGAGGACCGGTGTATCCTTCTCGTGCATTTTCATCCGCCCCAAACATACCTCCCGGTACTTGCCCATATAAGTCTCTAATAAAATAAAAATTGTTATAAGAAGCACTCATATCAGCACTATCCCTACTTAGTAAAGAATATACTGCAGGCTCCCGAAAGCCTTGCGCTATATTCACATTATGCCAATTCGGCAAGTTATCCTGTTGTTCCCAATCCGCCGTATTACGATGAATTTTTTCTGCCAAATCTAAAAGCCATTTTTCTCCGGTACGATTGTATAGCCAAAATACACTATATAGGTTATCTCCGGCTCTGCTATTCCCCCAAAAATCTTCAAAAAGAGCAGTGTCCGCCAACTGCATCTCCCATTTAAAATAGTTCTTCATAAAGGGCAATACCCTTTCATCATGACTATAGTCATAATAAGATTGCAGACACCACAACATCACCATATTAGGCCATAAATCCGGCTTCCCTCCATTTCTATTTTGCTCAGGACCAAAGTAGCCGTCTTCCCGCTGACTATTCAACACGCCATTAATCCAAACTTTAGCTTCTTTAATCATTGCCTGATCTTCCAATATATAGGCTAGGTCTCCATAACCTTTTAACCAATATGGAACCTCTTCCCAACCATTTACGCCTTCACCCGTCGGGCTCAGCCAGGCATTATTCTCCTTCACCAGCCAGTCACTCACTTCTCCTAAACGACCGGTCATTCCATTTTTCGCCCGCTCCAGACTCTCCAATAACCATCCTTTTGGCTGGATGCTTCCGATGGGTAATTTTACAAAAGATTCCGATTGCAAAGGGGATTTATTACTAACGTAATAATCGTTGGTGACAGATAAATCCGGTCGATCTACGGAAGATACCTCGTTTCCTTTTTCAGAATAACATCCTGAAAAAAGAAACGACATCACGATTAAAGAAAAGAAGGTATATTTCATCTTAACAATACTTAGAGACCAAAGAAAAAAATGATGTTATCCGGTTAATTTACAAAAAACAATCTGCAAGCTTCTAAAATGCTATTTTCGCAAAAATGGGAAAATGATCAGAAGGTAATCGGGCTATATAGTCTTTAAAAGATAATTCTTTAGGAAAATCTCCCTTTTTTACTTCTTTATCCTCGGACGGTTTGCTTCTGTAGGTATCTGTTCGAACAGCATAGTTTGAAACAGTCACATTTTTAGTGACAAATATGTGGTCGATTCGGCTGTCGGTCCATAGGTTGTTATCAAAAGCATTAAAGGTACCATTCCAATCCATTCTTTCGTCGGCTTCTTCATAAGAATCGAAAATGTAATTTGAATGTTGAAGTATATTGTAAATCTCATTTTTTTGATCTACGTTAAAATCACCCGTCAGAAATGCCGTACCTTTTCCAACGAGTTTTTTCATTTTTTTCAAAACCAGATGGCAGCTTTCTTCCCTTGCTTTTATTCCTACATGATCCATGTGTAGGTTGAAGAACCAAAAATCCTTTTTTGTTTCCTTATCCTTTAAATGAATCCAGGTGGTTATTCTGGGTAAAGCAGCATCCCATCCTTTGCTGGGTATTTTCGGTGTTTCAGAAAGCCAAAAAGTCCCGGAATCCAACAATGTAAATTTATCTTTTTTATAGAATATCGGCGCATACTCCCCCTTTTCTTTTCCATCATCTCTTCCGACTCCATAATAATCGTATGCCTGAAGTTCTTTCTGCATACCGTTTAGTTGGTGATGTAAAACTTCTTGTGCACCAAAAATATCCACGTCCTCCCAACGAATAATGGATCCGATCACAGGAAGTCGATGATCCCAACTGTTTCCCTTCTTACGGTCGCCGTCATTATCATAACGGATGTTGTAACTTGCTACTTTCATATTCAGCTTATGCTGAGCATAGGAAAAATGGAAGCAAAACAATAATGTCGCTAAAATTAAAAGGGCTCTATTGGCTACTTTCATGTCTATTAATTTATTTTTTCGTTACTAAATGAATACGGCGCATTTTCTTGCTTTATACCTCTTGATTTATTGGGTTGGCTGTCCATAACAAAATTTAAATTTGTTCCCTTCATTAAATCACTGTACAATAGATAATTATTAGGATAACTCTTTTTGTCCTTATATAATTTCTTTATATAAACATCCTGATCGGATCTTTTCTTCGTGTTGATTTCTACTTTATTTCCGTTTTCCAGATGAAGAATAGCCTTTGAAAATTGTGGTGAGCCGATTACCAGTTCACCTGACGCGGGCGCTACCGGATAAAAGCCTAAAGAAGAAAATACATACCAGGCAGAAGTCTGCCCATTATCCTCATCTCCACAATAACCATCGGGTGTAGCCGAATACAGCTTATCCATTACTTTCCGTACCCAGTATTGCGTTTTCCATGGCTGGCCGGAATAATTATACAGGTACGTCATATGTTGAATAGGCTGGTTCCCATGTGCATATTGCCCCATATTCATCACTTGCATTTCCCGCATTTCATGAATCATACTGCGGCTTTTCATCCCCTCATAGCTCGGTATCACAAAAATAGTGTCCAGCATGGCATTAAAAGTATCTTCGCCTCCCATCAGATCAATTAGCCCCTGAGGATCATGAAAAACACAAAAACTCCAGTGCCAAGCATTTCCTTCCGTATAATCTTTGGACCAGGCACTCGGGTCAAAGGGTTCTGTAAAATGACCTTTACTGTCTTTTGCCCGCATCAAATTGGTTCCCTTATCGAAGACCTTTTTATAATTTTTTGCTCTTTCGGCATAAATAGCAATCTCGTCATCCGGAACGCCCAAAGCCTTCCCAAATTGATATATACACCAATCGTCATAAGCATATTCTAACGTGCGGGCTACATTTTGATTGATGCCTACAT
>DATGTY010000253.1:0-5521 GCA_035301605.1 Chitinophagaceae bacterium
TTGTATTTTAGAATAATTAAAGAGCTTTTGAGCTATCCATGCGGCAATCCATTTCCCGCCAATTGCAACGACAAGAAGAACGCCGGAAAGAATAATAACCCCCGGTCCTTCTAGAAAAACTTTTAAATCGACACGCATGCCCACGCTAATGAGAAAAAAAGGAATAAAGATGGTATTGCCTACAAATTCAATACGATTCATTAGGGGGGAAGTAGTCGGAATTAAGCGGTTAAGTGCTAATCCTGCCATAAATGCCCCAATGATGGCTTCCATGCCGGCTAATTTGGCTAAAAGCCCGGCCAGAAAAACCATTGCTAAAACAAAGACATATTGACCGGTGTTGTCGTCTTTGATATTTTTGAAAAACCAGCGACCAATGGGCGGAAATGTAACGAAAACAATGGCTATAAAAATAAGGATGGAGCCTCCCAATTGCAACCAAAATAAAGAATCTAAGTTGCCTTCTTTAGCTCCGGTAATGACAGCTAAAAGAAGCAATACCAATGTATCGGTAATAATGGTTCCTCCAACAGCAATAGTAACAGCCTGATCTTTAGTAATACCCAATTTGCTGGCGATAGGATAGGCTACCAGGGTATGGGTGGCAAACATGCTTGAAATAAGAGCAGATGTCATTATATTGAAATGAAAGAAATAGTAGCAAACAACAACTCCTATTCCAAAAGGAATAGAAAAGGTAATTAATCCGAAGAAGATACTTCTATGTTTACTTCTTCTAAATTCATTCATGTCAAGATCCAGACCGGCTTGAAACATCAGGTAGATTAACCCGACCATGCCAAAGAGTTTAATGCTGTTGTCAAAAGCTAGAACGTCGAATCCGTAAGGACCGATTAATACGCCGGCTATTATTAGTCCTACAATACTCGGGATCCGAAATTTTCGAAGGATAATTGGTGCTAATAATATAATAAACAGAACGACTGAGAAGATGAGTACCGGATCTTTGAATGGCAGGCTGAAATCTATATGTGAAAGTTTATGTGCAAATAAAAGGTGAAGCATATTTTATCCTCTGATAATACATTTTTAGAAACGAAAGACTTAACAAATATGCGAAAAATTGTTTGCTTATTTATGTGTTTTTCTATTTATTTTCGGAATTATCAGCGTCTTTATTAGAATTGTCTGACTTTTTCTTTCTTGATTGGAATATGTTTTTGACAGCTCTTCTAAGGCGGGTTATGTTCTCTACCTGCTCTTGAATAGGAGACAGGTTATAGTCTTCTAAATAATTATTCTCCTGAATACCTAGATCATGTTGTTCCGGATAAATAAGAATAAAATTATTTTCCGAGAAACACTTATTTAATTTTGCCGGAATATTGTCTAAATAGGGCTCATAAGAAATAGTACGCTTTCTTGCACTAATCACTAGAATTAAATCATTTTTTGTTGTACTCTTTTTCAAAAGTTGAATATCCTCAAGGTGAGCCAATATATGGTGTTTAATATGGACAGCAGATTTTATAAGTGCTAATTCTTTAAACACTTTGTTATAGGTTTTATCCGAACTATAAAGCTCAATATCAACACCAGCGGCTACGGCTAACGTGTTTATTTTTCTGACAAGCGGGAGGAATCCAATTTCATATTCAACATAATTAGGCATTACAACAAGCATTCTCTTGGCGGTACTGATAGGGTGTACAAAGTGGGTCGCGTATATATTTTCCCAGATATTGCTTGTCAGGGTACCTATTTTTGTTCCAAATAGTCGGTCGGTAACACTTATCTTGGTACTCCAGCCCATAACCAAATCGGTCCCGGATATTTCTTTCATTGCTCTGGTAATTCCACTTACCACACTCAAATCTATTCGGGTAATCGCTTGAACGCGAGTATCTGTACCGGAAGCATGTTTTACAATAGCTTCTTGCATTTTATTACTTTTAGAAACCCATTTATTAGCTTCTTTATTATCTTTTACAATCGTGAGGGAATAAATGGCTTCTAAAGACTTTTTATCCTTGAGCATAAGCGAAAAATCAACCAGATGCTCAATCGTTTTGGGATTAGAAATAGGAACTAATATTCTTTCTTTTTCATTGTGTATTTCAGGTAAAGTCGCATCTTCCTCAATAACGAGTTTACGTCCGGCATTTTCGGTAATAAATGAAGCGACGAGACAACTGATGAGTATGAGGATAATAGTTCCGTTTAAAGCTGCTTCATTAACAAGGCCAATTTTATAACCAATTAATATAACGGCTAAAGTGGCAGCAGCATGGGCACTCGTTAACCCAAATAGTACATTTCTCTGGTTTTTAGAATAGTGAAAGACCTTCTGAGTCAAATAAGCCGCAATCCATTTCCCCAGAAAGGCAACTACGACCAATATTCCGGCAACAGTTAAAGCCTGAGGACCATTCAATAACACTTTTAAATCAACGAGCATTCCGACGCTAAGGAGAAAGAAAGGGATAAATAGTGCATTTCCCACAAACTCTATTCTGTTCATTACCGGAGAGGTGTGAGGAATAAGCTTGTTTAAGGCCAAACCGGCCATGAAAGCACCAATGATGGCCTCTATTTGAGCCAGTTCTGCCAGAAATGCTGCTAGAAATACCATGGCCAAGACAAAAATATATTCTGACACACTATCGCCTTTCATGTTTTTGAAAAACCACCTCCCAATGATGGGGAAGAGAAAAAAGATGATGAGGGCAAAAATAGTAATGGATATCCCCATTTGTATCCAAAACATGGCGCTGAGCTCCCCTTTATTAGCACCGGTGATAATTGCCAAAAGAAGCAACACTACAGTATCGGTGATAATGGTTCCTCCAACAGCAATAGTGACGGCATTGTTTTTGGAAATACCCAATTTGCTTGCAATCGGGTAAGCTACCAAGGTGTGCGTAGAAAACATGCTGGCAACCAAAATAGAGGATAAATAGCTAAATCCCAATAGAAAATGGCAGGCAAGAATACCTAAAGAAAAAGGAAAACAAAAAGTAAGCATCCCAAAAATCAGGCTCTTGTTTTTATGCTTTTTGAATTCATTAAGATCAAGTTCCAATCCGGCCATGAACATGATGTATAATAGTCCGACCGTTCCAAATAATTGAATACTGCTATCCCGATTCATGAGGTGGAAACCATGGGGGCCAATAGCCACTCCGGCCAATATGAGACCAATGATACTGGGAATTCTGAATTTTCTGAGTACAATTGGAGCCAATAAAATGATGAAAAGAACAACAGCAAAAATGAGGACAGGATCTTCCAGAGGCAAGCTAAAAGAAATGTTCAGTAAAGTATTATTGAAAAATATTGGGCTCATAAAATATTCTTAAAGTCCAAAAATGGTTTCGTCTTCGGGTGGCAATGATACATAAAAGTAAATAAAAGTTTACGTGAATAATAAAAATTATTCAAAAAAATATACAAAAGACGACATGATATTTTTCTTATATAGATGTAATTAATGGATGGCTATTGCGCACATTCTTGTAACTTTGTCATGATGTTTGTAGTTAAAAGTAAATACAAGGAAAAAGAGGAATTGGATATTTTGGTAGAAAAAAAAGATACACCAAAGTATGAATTAATTGTTTGGAATGATGATGTCAATACTTTTGATTGGGTCATAAAGTGCTTAATAGAAATTTGTGACCAAACCCAGGAACAGGCGGAACAATGTGCGCTTTTTATCCATTTTAAAGGAAAATATGGGGTAAAAGAGGGGATGTTAAGCGAGCTTCGTCCACAGTGTGAGGCACTGCTAGATAGAGGTTTGTCGGCTACTATTTCAGAAAAGGAGTAAGTTTTATCCTATTAAAATTAGGTCATGTAAGTTTTTGTTTTATAAATCGGAAATAAATAATTAGTTTTGCCTAAAAAATAAATGAAAGATTCTGTGGATCAATCTCTGAGTGAAGTGCATGGTTCTGTGGATACCAGCAAAAAGAAAGGCTGGTTTCGGAAATTGCTGGCATTTTCAGGTCCTGCCTATTTGGTGAGTGTGGGTTACATGGATCCGGGGAATTGGGCTACTGATCTGGCTGGTGGCAGTCAATTTGGCTATCAATTGATTTGGGTCATTTTGATGAGTAATCTGATGGCATTGTTGCTACAGAGTTTGTGCGCGCGATTAGGAATTGTTCGAGGGCGGGATTTAGCACAGGCTAATAGAGAGGCATATCCTCCCTTTGTCAATTTTATGCTATATATTCTTGCCGAGTTGGCCATTGCGGCAACGGATTTAGCTGAAGTAATTGGAATGGCCATTGGATTGGAGTTGTTGTTTCATATGCCTCTGTGGTTAGGTATTACGTTGACTGCTTTGGATACTTTTTTTATTCTTGCATTACAGAAAGTAGGTATTCGAAAATTAGAAGCTATTATTTTAGGATTGATAGCTGTTATTGGACTTTCCTTATTATGGGAAATTCTCCTTTCTAAGCCTGATTTTGGAGATGTTGCAGCCGGGTTTATTCCCAGTATTCCCAATAATTCTGCCTTATATATCGCCATTGGAATCATTGGTGCTACGGTGATGCCTCATAACCTTTATCTACATTCATCGCTGGTACAGAGTAGAAAAGTGGAACGCAAACATAAAAGTATTAAGCAAGCGCTTCGAATGAATGTGTTTGATAGTGCTATGGCTTTAAACATAGCTTTTTTTGTAAATGCGGGTCTTTTGGTATTGGCTGGAGCTACCTTTTTTACTTCCGGAAACACAGAGGTGGCAGAATTGCAGGATGCTTATAAATTGTTAGAACCGTTATTGGGAAATAATTGGGCACCGATTTTATTTGCTGTTGCATTGATTGCTGCGGGACAAAGTTCTACGGTGACAGGAACTTTGGCGGGGCAAATTGTGATGGAAGGCTATTTAAGGTTGCGTATTAGTCCCTGGATGCGGAGATTGATTACCCGAATGGCGGCTATTATTCCGGCGCTTTTGATCGTACTTATTGCGGGTGAGAAAAGTGTGGGAGAATTACTGATTTTTAGTCAGGTGCTTTTGAGTTTGCAGTTGGGTTTTGCAGTCATCCCGCTTATTCATTTTGTGAGTGATAAAAAAACAATGGGACGCTTTGTGATTAAGTGGTACACCAAAGTAGCAGCTTGGGGAATTACAATCATTTTGATTTTTCTGAATTTGAAGTTAGTGACGGGAGAGATGAAAAGTATATTCCTAGAAAGTAATATGTGGACAAAATACCTTTTACTTATTATTGTGGTGGGGTTAGTTATTTTGCTTCTTTATACTTTTATATTTCCTTTGGTTGGTAAACAGCGGATGACGAAATCCTCCAGAATTCATAAAAGAAAATTTATTTTGCCGGATATTCAGCATCTGAAACATCCAAAATATGGAAAAATTGCTTTGGCTTTAGATTTTAGTCAGACAGATGAAGATATCCTTTCAAAGGCACTTGCGCAAGGATATGAACAAACGGAATACGTGTTGATTCATATTACGGAAAGTGCCTCTGCCAGAACGCTTGGTAGGGAGAGTCTGGACTATGAGACCCGGGAAGACGAA
>DATGTY010000254.1:0-6028 GCA_035301605.1 Chitinophagaceae bacterium
CTGGTGGAAAAAATTCCGCGATGCTACTGCTCCAGTTTTTGAAGATTTATATACCAGCGTGGCTGAAGGAAAAGAGGCTGCCCGTTCTATAGAAGCAAATAGTAAAACGGATTACAGGGAAGGACTCGAAGAAGAGTTGAAAGAATTACGTGAGAGCGAAATGTGGAAGACCGGCGCTACTGTCAGAGACCTCAGACCCGGAAAATAAATAAGTATAGGGCTTTTCAAATCGTTTTGAAAAGCCCTTTTTAAATAGAAATAAATGCAAACTGTACCGACTATAAAAGACTTCAATTTTAAAGAAACAGAGAAAGAATTGCTTAAGGTGGTGAAGAAAACACCTTTGGAAAGAAGCAATCAATTATCAAAAAAGTATAATTGTAACGTATATCTTAAGCGCGAGGATTTACAGATTGTTCGCTCTTATAAAATGCGTGGCGCCTACAATTTGATGAGTAAGTTACCTGAAGCGCAGCGTGAAAATGGAGTGGTGTGCGCTAGTGCAGGAAACCATGCACAGGGTTTTGCTTTTTCATGTAATCG
This sequence comes from Chitinophagaceae bacterium, assembly GCA_035301605.1. Lineage (GTDB taxonomy): Bacteria > Bacteroidota > Bacteroidia > Chitinophagales > Chitinophagaceae > FW021-bin31. The sequence continues at coordinate 544 of DATGTY010000254.1, forward strand.
CTTGAGAATAAAGGGGGTAGTGTTTATGCCGATTATTACTTCTCGACAAAAGATTGATCAAGTAAAGATGTTTGGCGGAGAGGAAGTGGATATTAAGTTGATTGGAGACACTTTTGATGATTGTCTGGCAGCTGCTATTAAATATAAAAATGAAAATAAAATGACCTTTGTTCCTCCTTTTGATGATGAAAGGATTATCGAAGGTCAGGGAACTGTCGGTGTTGAGATATTGGAAGATCTTCCCGAGGTCGATTATCTGTTTATTCCTGTAGGTGGCGGGGGACTGGCTTCCGGTGTGAGTACTTATTTTAGAGAAGTTAGCCCGCATACAAAATTGATCGGTGCAGAACCTATGGGAGCACCTTCCCTGACTGCAGCAAAAAAAGCCGGCCATCCGGTTACACTCAATCATATCGAACGCTTTGTCGATGGTGCTGCCGTAAAAAGAATAGGGGAATTGACTTTCTCTATCATTAAAGATACATTGGATGATGTCGATTTGGTATCCGAAGGGAAAACCTGTTCTGCTATTCTGGAATTATATAATAAAAATGCGATTGTGGCAGAACCTGCCGGCGTGCTTTCAATTGCCAGTTTGGATACTTATGCAGAAGAAATAAAAGGCAAAAATGTAGTGTGTATCATTAGTGGCGGAAATAATGATATTGACCGTATGCAGGAAATTAAAGAACGTTCCCTGCTGTATGAAGGTTTGAAACATTATTTTATAGTGAATTTTACGCAACGCCCGGGTTCTTTAAAATTGTTTGTAAACAGTGTACTGGGACCGGATGATGATATTACTCGTTTCGAATACATGTATAAATACAACAAAGAATCAGGACCTGCTTTGGTGGGGATTGAATTAAGTAATCCGAATGATTACAGAGCACTTATTCAAAATTTGAATAAACATAACTTTAGTTATACAGAACTTGAAAAAGAAGGAGATCTTTTCGGTTATATCGTTTAAAGATCCCTTTATAAAATGTAATTTTGGAATTTACCCCAATCTATCCTTTGGTAGTTGGGGTTTTTGATGTATCATTATTAAAAGAATTATTATGAAAACTATAGCTGTTGATTTGGATGAGGTACTGGCAGATACCGGGAAAAAATTAAAAAGACTTTATGCTGCAGAGTATGGGAAAACTTGGGAAGATGAAGAACTGGAAGGGAACGACATGAGAGAGATTATTCCGAAAGAACTATTGGATAAATACTTGCAAATATTAAACGAGCCTGGCTTTTTCAGAGATCTAGAAATAATGGAGAATGCGCAATCTGTAATGGAGCAGTTGAATAAAAAATATAAGGTCTATATCGTTTCGGCTGCTATGGAATTTCCTAATTCCTTAAAAGATAAATATGAGTGGGTGATGGAATACTTACCCTTTATTTCCTGGAAACAAATTCATCTTTGTGGATTGAAATATATTGTTCAGACGGATATAATGATTGATGACAGGGCGAGGAATTTTAAATACCTAAATGGAAGAAAGCTTTTATATACGGCTCATCATAATTTAAAGGAAACAGATTATGAAAGAGTAAATAATTGGCAGGACGTAGCAGAAAAATTGCTTTAATATGCTATAGCCGTAGAGAATATATTTGCAAACGCGCCAGATTTTTTCTACTTTTAAACTATTCAAAATAAGATTCAATTTTTATGGAATATAGAAAGTTAGGGAAAACTGATTTGACGGTATCTGTCATTACATTTGGCGCCTGGGCTATTGGCGGTTGGATGTGGGGTGGCACAAATGAAAAGGAAGCTATTGAGGCTATTCATGCAGGTTTGGATTATGGAATGTCGTCTATTGATACTGCTGCTGTATATGGCTTTGGACTGAGTGAAGAAATTGTAGGTAAGGCATTGAAAGGAAAGCCGCGGGATAAGGTTCAGATTTTTACAAAATTTGGTATGCGGTGGGATATTGATAAAGGGGAGTTGCATTCCAAGTCAAAAGACCGGAATGGCAAGCTTATGGAAATTCATAAATTTGCAGGTAAAGAAAGTGTGATTTGGGAATGTGAACAGAGTTTGAAAAGGCTCTCAACCGATTATATTGATCTTTACCAAATTCACTGGCCGGATAATACAACTCCAGTTGAAGAAACGATGGAAGCTTTGGGTATATTAAAACAGCAGGGAAAAATAAGAGAAGCCGCTGTGTGTAATTATAATCTTTCTCAACTCAGAGAAGCCAATCAGTATCTCAATTTGGCGAGTAATCAAGTTCCATATAGTATGTTGCTTCGAGATTATGAGGAAGACGTTTTTCCTTATTGTGTAGAAGAAAATATTGGAATTTTGGCATACAGTTCCATGCAAAGAGGAGTCTTGACAGGTAAATTCACTCCTGATCATCAGTTTTCTGAGGGCGATCATCGAGCAAGCAATAAATATTTTCATCCTGAAAATATTCGCGCCATTAATAGTTTTTTAGATCAGATTAAGCCTATTGCGGAGAAGCATCATGCTACATTGGCACAGCTTGTGCTCAGATGGACCATCGACCGTTCCGGTATTACGGTGGCCTTAGCCGGAGCCAGGAATGCGAAGCAAGCTAAAGAAAATGCGTTGGCGGCAGATATTCAGCTTTCCGATAAAGAACTACAGACGATAAACGAACGCTTGTCTGAACTGGAACTGACTTAATTAAATGACAATAGTCACAATAACGTAAAAGTTAAAACATCGTTTAGGACGTAAACAAAAACGTCTTTTATTTGTACTAACATTATATCAATTACTTAATCATTAAAGCAAAAATATATTATGGCAACGATTCAATTGCATGGCGATGAAATACATACCTCCGGTTCTATTCCGGAAGTAGGTACCTCAATGAATGATTTTACCCTCGTAGATGGAGATTTAGGAGAGAAAACGCTTTCCGATTTTTCAGGAAAGAAAATTATTTTTAATATTTTTCCAAGTGTAAATACTGGTGTTTGTGCAAGCTCCGTACGGGCTTTTAATGAAAAGGTATCTGATTTGGAAGATACAGTTGTGTTGTGTATATCTAAAGATTTACCCTTTGCGCAGGGACAATTCTGCGGTGCAGAAGGTCTGGAAGATGTGGTTATGCTTTCAGATTTCAGAGGTTCTTTCGCTAAGGACAATGGTTTGTTAATGGAGGACGGACCGCTGAAAGGATTATGCAGTCGTGTGGTTATCGTAACTGATAAAAAAGGGAATATTGTTTATAACGAACAAGTTCCGGAAATTACACAAGAACCTGATTATGATGCGGCCTTAGAAGCTGTAAAGTAGTTATGGGATAATAAGTTTTAAAAGAGTATCAGTTGCATCATGTGATGGAATTGATACTCTTTCTTATTTTGTGGTTATAATAATTTGAGATTTTACTTTGCTTATTCAACTGTAATTGTTATTGAAGAAGCAAGCTGCTTGCCATAAGAACGATGTATGCCGTCTGCAAATTGTAAGGTCAATTCATGTTCACCTGCAGGTAAATCAATTTCAGTTTCTGTTTGTCCACCGCCAAAATGGATATGTGTGGAATCAGCAGGAATAACTTTTCCTTTCTTGAAAAAATCACCCTGGTCAATAAGCAAATGATGGTGTCCAAAACCCTGATGTACTTCACCGGAAGGTTCTACTTTCATTCCTTTTATCCCCATTTCTATTTTAATAGGGGAAGAAACAGTTTGACCATCTTTTAAATTTTTAAAAAAGACTTTTGCCTCTTTAGGAACAGAAGGCAGGGTGTTGTTGTTTTGAACGTTTTGTTCGGCTTGTTGCTCTGTAGGCAGATTTTTAGATGAGTCTGCCGAAGAATTAGAGTTCTTATTTCCTGAATTGGTACAGGCGGTAAAGCCTAAAAAGGACAGAATTAGAACGAAAATTAATGCTTTATACATGATTATTGAATTTAATTACCTTCAATAATAGACATAAAAAAAGACAAAACCAAAAAAGTTTTGTCTTTTGAAGAAGGGGTGGTTGATGGGACTCGAACCCACGACCCTCAGAACCACAATCTGATATTCTAACCAGCTGAACTACAACCACCATCTTTTGCGGCTGCAAAAATACACTAATTATTAGATAACAGCCAAATAGTTTCTAAAATTATTTTTTCTAAAATTATTTTTATCTTTCTTTGCATTTTACAAAAAGAAAACGAGTCCATGTTAATCTATTTAATACCTCTTATTTCTGCTTTTATAGGATGGATTACCAATCTGATAGCCGTAAAAATGCTGTTTCATCCCCGGAAACCTACACGGATTTTTTTTTATACTTTTCAGGGGATTTTTCCGAAAAGACAGAAGCAGTTTGCTGCAAAACTTGGAAAGCTGGTTGCAGAAGAATTACTATCTTTTGAGGATATAGCTCAAAAACTTACAAATCCCGAAAAACTACAAAGTATTTTGCCTGAAATAGGGGATAGAATTGATGATTTTTTGAGGTATAAATTACAAGATATTATGCCTGTTTTAGCCATGTTTGTGGGAGATTCTATGATTGAAAAGGTAAAGAATGTTTTGCTGAATGAATTGGCGGATATGTTGCCTGATCTAATAGAGAAATATGTTAGGAATTTGAAAAGTGAATTAGATTTAGAAAAAATAGTTACTGAAAAAGTATCCGGATTCTCTTCCGATAAACTGGAAGAGATTCTGAATAGTATTATGAAGAAAGAATTTCGTTTTGTGGAAATTATTGGCGGCGTGCTAGGTTTTTTGATAGGCTTGTTTCAGGTATTTATTACCATTTGGGCATAAAACCTTGTCAATTTTCCGTAAAGTTAATGTATTTCCCTTCTGTCATATAATCGTTCCTGTTGTCCTCATCACTTGCTAACTTTGCGATATTATTTATTTTCTATAAAAGAATTGTGTTATGAAAAGCATGTTTATCCTATTTGCGCTTTTGTTCTCTTTTTCGTTCGTGTCTATGGCTCAACGACCGGCGGGAGGAGCTAATGGAAGGGTGTATGGAAAGGTCATTGATGGCAGTACAAATAAAGGCGTTGGTTTTGCCAGTGTAACTGTATTAAAAACTTCTGACTCGTCCTTGGTTTCCGGATCATTAACTAAAGAGAATGGTGATTTTGAAATAAATAATTTAAAGATGGGTGCTTATATTCTGAAAGTAAAATATGTAGGATATGACCCTCAATTTCATGATTTTAGTCTTAGTCCACAAGCTTCAAATATAGATTTAGGGAATTTTTCTCTTAAAGCTTCCACTTCAAGGCTCAACACGGTGGATATTACTGCAAAGAAATCTGCCTATACCATGAGTCTGGATAAAAAAGTCTTTGATGTTTCTCAAAGTATTGCCAGTACAGGTGGAACTGCGCAGGATGTATTGAAAGAAGTACCTTCTGTATATGTAGATATGGATGGGAATGTGACCATTAGAAATGGATCACCTAAGATTTATGTGAATGGTAAAAGTACGACCCTTAAACTGGATCAGATTCCGGCAGAGACGATTGAAAAA
>DATGTY010000255.1:0-2697 GCA_035301605.1 Chitinophagaceae bacterium
CTTAGGATATCGGTTTGATTATGATGTCACACATTCTGCCTCCGGAAGTCATCAGAATGCAGTACATTCTCCAAGGGTAGCTATCAAATATGCTCCTGATGATCAAAATACCTTTCGTGCCAGTTTAGGAACGGGCTATAGAGTGGTGAATATCTTTAGTGAAGATCATAGGGCTTTAAGTGGGCAATATGAAGCACAATTTGGCGAAGAATTAAAACCCGAAAAATCAGTAAGTGGAACCTTAGACTATGAAGGCAGGCTGGCCACAGAAGATATTGGTTTGACCTACAATATCAGCGCTTATTATACGCATTTTTTCAACAAAATCTATCCGGTACGGAATGATGTAAAAAGGACGTTGGTGTATTATAACGTAGATGGAGAAGAATATGCACGCAATGTAGGAGCCTCTTTGGATGTTGCGTTGAATTTTAGTTTCCCTCTGCGTTTGACAGCGGGAATTTCCTATACTCAAGCAGAGTTATTTGAATTCGAGAGAGATGATGAAGGAAATAAAACAAGCTCCAAAGTGGTTAAAAGACCCTTTGAATTTTCTCCGAAATGGTCGGGTGTGTTTATGGCTTCTTATGATCTAACCCAACGACTGACATGGGATGTTACCGGAGATTGGAGTGGTCCCATGCTTTTGCCTACTCAGGGAGAGATGAAAACCTATGATGAGTATGGACGGCTTACAGGAGTGGAAATAGACCCGCGTTCGCCCTTCTCTCCCTGGTTTATGAAAATAAATACCCAATTAGCCTATAGCTTCAATAATGGATTAGAGATTTATGCCGGAGTGAAAAATATTTTCGATTTTTTTCCTAAAAACTTGTTGGTAAATACTTTAGACCCTTTTAATGATATTGCTCATCCGACAAACAAAGGTGGATTGCAGTTTGATACAGAATATAATTATACACCTCAACAAGGACGTACCGGGTATATAGGCGTTCGTTTTAATCTTTATCAATGAAAATTGCAATAACATTATTTTGTCTATTCTATGCTTCTTTAGCCCATGCACAGATAAATTTTGATGAATTGGACTTAAGAATGGCCAAAGAGAAAAGATATATTGTGGTCTATGTACATTCAAGGTATTGTGCACCTTGTCTGATGCAGGAAGCTCAAATAAATAAAGACAGTTTATTATTAGATCGTTTAAAAAATGATTTTTACTATGTATCAATGGAGGCGGAAAGTTCAGATTCGATTATTTTTAATCACCAAAGGTTTGTGAATCTTCAACCAAAAGAAAAATACGGAGTCAATAAATTTGTCCGTGTTTATGGAGAAAATAAAAAGGGGGATTTGGCCTATCCATTATGGCTTTATTTTGATAAGGACTACCGTTTAATTTTGAGATTCTACGGCTTAATGCCTCCAAAAGACATCAGAAAGGTGTTAGATAAAATAGAAGAAGCGAGTGTGGAAAAATAAAAGCTGAATTAGTATAAAAAGTCGAGGTGGAATTCAAAAAATTTGGTGCAGGTAGCCAAGAGGAGATAAATTCTCCCACTAACTTTGTAAAATCATTGGGAGGATTTAGACGTGGTATTGTGGAAAGGAGTTGATTCGTTATTCTTGTCTTAATGCTTTCATAGCAAGACTCCACCTTTGTAGCTCTTGTAACATTATAAGGGCTGAATTCTCAATCTGTTCATTGGGATGGAAAACACCTTTCTGATCCACTTTTTTAAAGCCGAAAGGAAGGTTCACTTGTTTAGGGATGGGCATCATACTCAATGTTGTAACTACTTGTTTCATCATTTGTGTAGAACGCAGTCCGGCTGAGATACCTCCATAGCTCAGAAAACCTACCGGTTTGTATTTCCATTCATGATGAAGATAATCAATGGCATTTTTGATGGGTGCCGGATACCCATAGTTATATTCTCCTAATACAAAGATGAAGGCATTTGCTTCGTTTATTTTTCGGCTCCATTTTTTCGTATATTCATGTTCATATTGCCCTTGCATCGGATGGTTGGGCTCATCCAACAGAGGGAGGTTGATTTCTGCTAAATCCAGAAGTTCGATATCAAAAGAACCTTCTTGGGTTGCAAATTCTTGCATCCAGGTTGCGAAAGCAATGCCTTTTCTTCCTTTTCGAGTGGTAGAGGTGATTATTTTTAATTTCTCCATTTTTCTTCTTTTTTACAATATGCAAAAGTAGCTGGTCATTTTAAGAAAGTGATTAATCTAGGTTAATTTTTTATTACTAATTTTATTAGTAAATTAGCAATAAATTTAGTAGGCGATGGCAAATATTAATAAAAACATACGTTATATGCGAAGGTTACGTGGCTGGACACAGGCGCAAATGGCTGCAAAATTAGGAATTAAACGATCGCTTTTAGGTGCATATGAAGAGAATAGAGCCACTCCTAAAACCGAAGTCTTAGAGAAGTTAAGCGATACTTTTTATATTAGTATTGATGACTTACTGAGGAGTGATATTAGTAAGAAAGGTGGAAATTATCAGGATTACAGAAGAAAGATTAAAGATCAACCTAGACAGGTGATTGAGTTTGTGCCCATGAAGGCCACCGCCGGCTACCTTTCAGGCTATGAAGATTTAGAATTTTTGGAAGAACTGAATACGTTTACTCTGCCTATGTTGGGTTCGGGTCATTTTCGTGCCTTTGAAATATCCGGAGATTCCATGCTGCCTGTTACTTCCGGTTCGGTTAT
>DATGTY010000256.1:0-4522 GCA_035301605.1 Chitinophagaceae bacterium
TAAATTTGCATTATTTTTCGGTTTCTAATAGCGGCGCGTGGCGTCTTTCTTTAGAAAAATAAAATAGTGGCATATGCAAAAACAAGTAAAATCAGCTTTGATTTCTGTTTTCCACAAAGAGGGATTAGAGGAAATCATTCAGCAGCTTCATCAACTAGGCGTTACCTTATACTCAACAGGCGGTACGCAGAAATTTATTGAAAATCAGAATATTCCCTGTAAATCTGTAGAAAGTGTTACCGATTATCCGGGTATCTTGGGAGGAAGAGTAAAAACATTACATCCCAAAGTTTTTGGGGGAATTCTAGCAAGAAGAGAAAACGAAGGAGATCAAAATGAAATAGAGGAATACAATATTCCGGAGATTGATTTAGTTATCGTGGATCTTTATCCTTTTGAAGAGACCGTTAAGAATACGGATGAAGAGGCGCAGATTATTGAGAAAATTGACATCGGCGGAGTCTCTCTGATTCGTGCTGCAGGAAAGAATTATAAAGATGTTTTGACTGTATCTTCTAAAGATGATTATTCAGGATTATTACATATTTTGAAAGAAAATAAAGGAATTACTTCATTGGAAGAAAGACGCCAGTATGCCAGCCGAGGCTTTGAACTTTGTGCGCATTATGATGTAGCTATTGCTAACTATTTCTTAGAAGATGAAACACAAAATTATTTCTTGTCGTCCGCTAAGCCTGTACATACTCTACGGTATGGAGAGAATCCACATCAAAAAGGCGCTTTTTACGGTGATTTTGAAAAAGTTTTTGAACAGTTAAATGGGAAAGCAATTTCCTATAATAACTTGGTAGATGTTGATTCTGCCGTTCGCTTGGTGCAAGAATTTGGAGATGATGAAATAGTTTTTGCTGTTATCAAACATACCAATCCATGCGGATTAGCGGTTCGTTCCACTGTGAAAGAGGCTTGGGAAGCGGCTTTATCCGGGGATAAGGAAAGTGCTTTTGGCGGAGTCTATGTCACCAATGCAGTAGTAGATGCAGAAACAGCAGAATCTATTAACAAGATGTTCTATGAAATTCTTGTGGCAAAAGATTTTAGTCCGGAAGCTTTGGAGATTCTGTCAAAGAAGAAGAAAAGGGTATTGCTGAAACAAAAAGCCAAATTAAGTCATCCTACCTTATTTAAAAATGTCGTGAATGGTGTATTGGAGCAGGATGTAGATCAGGGGAATTTTGATAAATGGGAAGAAACCGGACGGCCGGCAACGGAGGATGAAAAAACTGAATTGAGGTTTGCAAATTTGGTATGCAAACATCTTAAATCAAATGCAATTGCACTGACTAAAGACCGTAAAATAGTGGGAATGGGAGCCGGACAAACTTCCAGAGTAGATGCATTGCGACAGGCGATTGCAAAAGCCAAGCAGTTTGATCATGATTTGAATGGGGCAGTTATGGCGAGCGATGCCTTTTTCCCTTTTGATGATTGTGTAAAACTGGCTTATGCCGAAGGTATCAACGCGGTCATTCAACCCGGCGGATCAATCAGAGATAAAGATTCTGTAAGTTTTTGTGAACAGAATGATATAACCATGGTAATGACCGGAAAACGTCATTTTAAACATTGATAATATAGTTATTATATAAAAAAAGAACAGCTTGAATTGATACAATTTCCAAGCTGTTCTTTTTTTTATAGTACCTTTTTTCTTGGTAAATAAGCCTAAACTTCTTCTTCCTCTTCTACTAAGGTGATTTTATACCAGCGATAGACTATAAAACCAACAACAGAGAAAGGAATGGCGGCTAAATATATAATTCCCGCATTGAAACTGGAGGCTGCTTCTTTATTCTGTGCAGCAGCAACTCTTCCACATAAAGCACATTGTGCCATTAAATCAGGGGTGCTAATAAACACAAAGGCTATTAGCATCAAGGCCATTCCAATATATTTTTTCTTGTTCATTTGAAAAATTATTAATGATGCTTATAGCAAAGTTACACAGTTTAAGGGAAAGGATAAAATAAATTAGTTTACGTCAAAGGTATAAATGCCACGTTCCTCATTTTTTTCCCAAGTCTTTCCAGATTCTAATGCTTATATTTGTTGTATGAAAATCTTGTTAGTAGAGGATCAAAAAGAGTTGCAAAATACGGTGGTAGCTTCTTTGGAAAAAGAAGGTTTTGTTATAGAAACTGCGGATGATTATTACGGAGCCATAGATAAAATAGGGGTCTATAAGTATGATTGTATCCTATTAGATATAATGTTGCCGGGCGGGAGTGGGCTTGATTTATTGAATCAATTGAAAGAACAGGGGCAGTCGAATAATGTTATTATTATTTCGGCAAAGGATTCCTTGGATGATAAATTGAAAGGTTTGGATTTGGGAGCAGATGATTATCTGACAAAACCTTTTCATATTGCAGAATTAAATGCCAGAGTGAAAGCAGTCTTACGAAGAAATAAGTTTAAAGGAAAAACAACGATTGAATTGGGAAATACTGTTTTGGATTTTGAAGAACGTCTGTTTTTTGTGAAGGATGAAAATATTCCGCTGAATAGAAAGGAATTTGATATATTAAATTATTTCTTGTTGAATAAAAATCGTCTGGTCACGAAGACTGCATTGGCAGAGCATGTTTGGGGTGATGATATTGATCAGGCAGATAATTTTGATTTTATTTATTCTCAGATTAAAAATATCAGAAAAAAATTGCAGACTGCAGGTGCTGAGATCGAAATAGAAGCCGTGTATGGGATTGGGTATAAATTGACGGAAAAATGAAGCTGATAAACAGAACAATCTTGTATTTATCCGGGTTTTTATTACTTGCTATTAGTATATGGTCGGTTGTCTTTTATCTCAGTATAATAGATGAAATTAAAGATTCTATTGATGATGGATTAGAAGATAAAAAAGAGCGGATTATTTATGAAGTCCGACACGGAGGGAGTGATATGCTGTCGGTGAAAGATTTAAGTAAAAGGTTCTTTTCCATAGAAAAAATAGAAGGGGAATATAATTCTAAAAATCGTTATCTGGATACGCTGGTACCTTTAGAGGATATTGAAGATGAGAAAATTGAACATGAATTGGAGGCGGTTCGGATGCTGGTATCCCATTTTAAGTATAAAGAGCAAGGTTATAAGTTGGTTGTTGTCAATCTTATGGTGGAAGAGGATGATCTTATGGAAGCTGCTTTTTGGGATATCTTTTGGCTTTATCTTATTTTGATGGCCTGCATAATAATTATTGATAACCTGGTATTACGAAAATTATGGAAACCTTTTTATTCTTTTCTTGAGCAACTGAAAAAATTTAAACTGGGACATTCAGTTTTTCCAAAAACAAAGACAAAGACCCGGGAATTTCAAGATCTACAAAAGGCTATGAATATTTTGCTGAGACACAGCACGGAAGCTTATGAACAGCAAAAGCAGTTTATAGGAAATGCGTCTCATGAAATGCAAACGCCTTTAGCCGTTACTATCAATAAGCTGGAATTATTGATTGAGGAGGGAGATTTGAAACCTCCTCAGGCGGAACATATTGCAGCAGTTATGGACGTAATCGGACAATTGGTAAAACTGAATAAGTCTTTATTGTTATTGACTAAAATTGAAAATAAACAATTCCTCGATAATCAGCAGGTGTCTGTAAATGAAATACTTAGGGAATGTAAAGATAATTTGCAGGAGATAGCGGCGTATAAACAGGTGGATATAACGCTTGATAATCAGGATGAAATATCTGTCCAAATGGATATTTCGCTGACACGTATTTTGATTTCTAATCTGATTAGAAATGCTATTTTTTATAATATTACGGATGGGAAAGTTGAAGTTAAAGTAGAGAAGAATGTACTTCGGATATGCAATACGGGAGTTGATACAGCGTTGGATGCCGAAAAAATATTTGACCGTTTTTACAAATTAGGACAAAGTCAAAAAGGGACTGGATTAGGGTTGTCTATAGTGCAGGCTATTTGTAAATTATATAATTTTTCACTTTCTTATTCATTTAAAAATAAACTGCATTGCTTTGAGTTAGAGTTTAATCAGAATTAATTTTTATCATACTTTTTCCAGATTTTATTTATTTTGCTGACAAAGCCAATGAAATTTTTGTAAATTGGCTGACGTATTTTTATTTTTAAAAATGCTTATAAATCTTATTTTTGCTACTAAACAGATAGATTTTGAGATTACACACGAAAGAGTTAGTAAAAAAATATCGTAGTCGAGTGGTAGTAGATCACGTATCCCTGGATGTGAATAGGGGAGAGATTGTGGGATTGCTGGGACCTAATGGTGCCGGGAAAACGACTACTTTTTACATGGTGGTTGGTTTTATAAAGCCGGATGCAGGACAGGTCTTTTTGGATGATAGGAACATTACGAAGATACCGATGTATAAACGCTCTAAGATGGGAATTGGCTATCTCCCTCAGGAGGCTTCAGTTTTTAGGAAATTGACGGTTGAGGATAATCTCATGGCTGTGCTGGAAATGACTAAATTGAAAAAGCAGGAGCGTAGAGATAAACTCGAGGAGTT
>DATGTY010000257.1:0-7639 GCA_035301605.1 Chitinophagaceae bacterium
CGGAAGTGGTTAAAGTATTGAGAGCTGTTTTGGAAGTGCATGATAGAATCGAAGAGGAAGTAGGAGGGATGTATGAGGCTTGTGAAAAATTAACCCAAAATCAAACAGAGACGCTTTTAGAAAAATTAGCCGCAACAACTGAAGTACCGGTTCACCCGCATAATCGAGCAGATTACGCCTTGGGAGCTGCTAAGAGAGCTCTGGATAGAGCCGGTTTTGATTATGATGAATTGGCAAAAAAGGGATTAGTTGATTAGGTTGATTGGTTGATTGGTTGACTGGTTGATTAGTTGATTTTATTTTAAACATCTAACCATCAATTAACCATCTGTTGCAGTTTTTCTTTATCCAGTACTTTTACCATTCCGGCTTTGGTCTCGATGAGGTTTTCATTTTTAAAGTCACTCAGTGTTCGGATCAATGATTCTGTTGCAGTGCCGGCCATTTGTGCCATGTTCTCTCTGGAGATGTGAATAGTGAATTCATCCTGGCTTTCGGCTTTATATTTTTTTAATAGTCGCAGTATAGTATTGGCTACTCTTTTTCTTAGGGAGTAATAAGCCAGGTCGATAAGTTGGTCTTCTTTTTCAGTAATGTTATTAGCCAGAATCTTTACAAATTGCCGTGCAATGGCTTTATGCTCATACATGAGCTGATTAAACTTTTCTTTTTTGATAATGCCGATTTCTGAGTTTTCAAGTGTCTCCGTACTTTCTTTGTAAGTTGTTTCTCCTAACAATGCTTTGTATCCTAGGAAATCTCCAGGTTTGTATAGGGTGGTAGTAAGTTCTTTTCCTGAATCACTGGTGCGATAGGCTCGGGCTTTCCCGGAGTGTATATAGTATAAACAGCGAGGATAATCCCCTTCGGAATATACTTGTTGATTTTTAGGGTAGTTCATGATATCGCCGGAGTCAGTCAATAATGCGATGGATTCTTTGTCATTTATCTGATTAAAAGATAAGTTTTCTCCTTTGGTAAAGGCATTATCCCTATAATGGTTAATTTTTTGCAAGCGAGTTTCAATTGCATTCAGCAATTCCAGTTCAGTGAAAGGTTTGGTAATGTAGTCATCAGCACCCATTTCCATTCCTTTTCTAAGATCTTCTCGATTTGTTTTTGCAGTCAGGAATATGAACGGCGTTTTTTGTAGTTGTTCGTTTTTGTTCATTAAATAAAGAAAACCATAGCCGTCTAGTTCCGGCATCATAATATCACAGATGATAAGATCCGGACTGCTTTTTAGCGCTTGCTCATACCCACTTTTCCCATTTTTTGCTGTAGTTACTTCATAATTGGCTAATCTGAGGATTTCCGCTGTGTTTTCTAGGATTTCTTCATTGTCTTCTATGAGCAATATTTTTACCATTATAGCTGAATATAATTTTAGGTTTGTAAAGGTAATATTTCTTATTAGGAACTTCCCTATGTCATAAATACATTTATGACATAGGGAATAAAATAATCTTTTTTTAGAAATTAAACTGATGATGATTATATAGGAAACTGATGAAGCTCATACTTGTATCTGATGTTCCTCCTTTTTTTGGGAAATTTTTAGCTGCACTTTTGTTCAAGACAGTTGAGGAAATGGGAACCTCAAATTTTGATCATTAATAAAACCTATAGTCATGAAAAAATTATCTTATAAAAAACTAAATTTCAGGTATCTGTTGGTTGCTCTTTTGGTCTTAGTAACCATGGGCTACTTAACTTCTTGTAGAAGTATCGGGCAGTCTGAAAAAACAATAAGTCTGGATGATATAGATACAGATGTATCCGGACTTGTATATGCGCAATTAACTTATGCCCCGGAAGTTCCGAAACCGATCTCTTATCGTTCTCCTAAACGGGTGAAGGTGGAGCTCACGACAGAAGAGAAAGTAATGAAACTGACAGATGGTACCTCTTATACTTTCTGGACATTTAACGGACATGTACCGGGGCCTTTTATTAGAGTAAGGCAGGGAGATTTAATTGACTTTACATTACGAAACAGTTCTGCTAGTAAACATGCGCATAGCATTGATATGCATGCAGTAACAGGTCCTGGTGGTGGTGCAATAGCTACGCAGACCGCCCCCGGACAATTTTCTCATTTTGAATTCAGAGCAATGCGTTCCGGATTATATATATATCACTGTGCTACAGCTCCTGTTCCTTTGCACATTGCCAATGGGATGTATGGTTTAATTCTGGTGGAGCCTCCGGAAGGTATGCCGGAGGTAGATAGGGAATACTATCTTTTGCAAAGTGAGTTTTACACCAAGGGTGATTTTGGAGCTAAAGGGCTTCAGAGTTTTGATAGAGATAAAGCCATCGATGAAGAACCGGATTATGTGGTCTTCAACGGCTATGTAAATTCCACAACAGGTAAAAATGCTTTAGAAGCTCAGGTAGGAGAAACTGTTAGATTGTACGTTGGAAATGCAGGTCCGAGTTTAATTTCGTCTTTTCATCCTGTAGGTCAGATATTTTCTAATGTTTATCAGGAAGGAGGAACGTTGATCAATCACAATGTGCAGACGACAGCTATTCCTGTAGGAGGTGCTGTGATTGCAGAAATGAAAATGCTAGTGCCAGAGACAATTCACCTTATAGACCATTCTATTTTTCGGGCATACAGAAAAGGAGCTACTGCTGAGATAGAAGTTGTAGGAGATGAGAATCCTAAAATTTATTCTAGTAAATAAATATTAGTGTCATGAATAAGCTACTGTTGAATATGATTTTGATGTTCTTTCCTGTGATAATATTGTCACAGGGAAGAGCTATAGCTCAAAAAGTGGAGATGCGGAGAGTATCTTCCGGCGTGTATGAGCCCTTTTTTAAGAATGAAAATTTGAAAAAAATTCAGGTTGATGCTTTCTTGCTGGGAGAAACAGCGGTGACAAATGCTGATTATCTGGCTTTCGTAAAGGCTAATCCTGAATGGCGTAGGTCTAATGTAAGTTCTTTATTAGCGGATAAGAATTATCTGAAACATTGGGAGAGTGATCTGAAAATAGGTAACGATGAATTGTATAATGCTCCTGTTGTTTATGTATCCTGGTTTGCCGCTAGAGCTTATTGTGAATGGCAGGGTGGTCGATTGCCTACTACTGCTGAATGGGAGTTTGCAGCCGAGGGAGCACCCTTGGGAGAGCAGATTGAAAACCTTACAAAATTTGCCATGAAATGGAATGCTGAACCCCGGCCGGATATACTGCCTGCTGTAAAATCCACTTATCAAAATGAATATGGACTGTATGATATGAATGGATTGATCTGGGAATGGACTTTTGATTTTAACAATATTGTACAGTCTGCCAAAGGAAAAAATGGCGTTACGCGTGTGGAATTTACCTGTGGAGCAGGCGCCTTAGATGTTTCTAATCCCGATGATTATCCTGCTTATTTGAGATATGGTTTGAGAAGTAGTTTAAAAGGAAATTATTGCATTAGCACATTAGGGTTTAGATGTGCAGCTCATTTGAAAAAATAAAGTCATGAAAAAGTCAAGTATTTTGTTGTTGTCGTTATTAGTTTTAGGATGTACTCGTATAGAATCGCCGAATAGTCTTTTATCCAGAAAGAAAGAAGCCGTCGTTCAGTTGGCTCCTGCAGATACTTCGAATAGTATATATCAAACATCAGATCACTTTGTGACGGAAAATAAAGAGCAGATGATCTTGAAAGATCTCCGAGGAAAACCGGTTGTAGTGAGTATGATTTTTACTTCCTGTGCAGGGGCTTGTCCCAGACTGGTAGCAGATATGAAAAACATCGAAAAAGCCATGAGAAAAGATAAAGATGAGGTGACTTATCTATTGGTTAGCTTCGATACTGAGAGAGATTCGGCTGCGGTTTTGAAAGCCTATGCAAAGGGGTATGAATTAGATAATCATTGGATTTTATTACATGGTTCAAAAGCTGCTGTGCGCTCACTTTCGGTGCTCCTGAATGTTTCTTACACCAAGGAAAGCAATGGTTTTTTTACGCATGAGAATAAGGTTTCCGTTTTGGATCAAAATGGCGTGTTACGCTTCCAACAAGAAGGATTGGGACAGAATCCGGAGGTGATTGCCGATGTGCTTCATCAGTTGCTTGATAGTTGAGAGTATAAGTAATTTTAGTCTTTAAAATAGTCCTGATTAGAAAATAGAAAGAAGACTTTTCCTCTATAAAGAGAAATGGTTATCTTTGCAAACAGAAAGAGTAATCGGAATATTTTTTATAAAATTTTTATTAGTGATGGCTGAAGTAATTGCTGAAGAAGTTAGTTTGCATCAAAAGATTCGTGACCTTGCCAAGGAAAAAAATGCCCTCTTACTGGCGCATTATTATCAACGTGATGAAATTCAGGAAGTAGCTGATTTTGTGGGGGATAGTCTTGGTTTGGCTAGAAAGGCCAAAGAAACGGACAATGAAATCATTGTTTTTGCCGGAGTAAAGTTTATGGCAGAAACAGCTAAAATAGTGAATCCGGAAAAGCGTGTTTTTCTCCCTGATTTAGATGCCGGATGCTCATTGGCAGATAACTGTACGCCGGAAGCTTTTGGCGCCTTTTTGAAGAAATATCCTGATCATTTGGTGATTACCTATGTCAATACTTCTGCAGAGATTAAGGCGATGAGTGATATTATTTGTACTTCTTCTAATGCAGAGTCTATTGTTAGACAAATTCCTGAGGAGCAAAAAATTGTGTTTGCCCCGGATGCTAATTTGGGGAAATATATAATGAAACAGACCGGACGAGATATGGTACTTTGGGATGGATCTTGTATTGTGCATGAAGCTTTTTCTGTTGATAAGCTAATGAATCTTATGAAGTTATATCCTGATGCCGATTTGATAGCTCATCCGGAATCCGAATCTCATATTCTGAATATTTCTAACTTTGTAGGCTCTACTTCTAAATTGATTAACTACGTTAAAGAGAGCAATACAACTACTTTTATCGTAGGTACAGAGGCCGGAATACTCAAAAAGATGCAGGAGGCAGCACCGGATAAAACACTTATTGCGGCTCCGGCAAAGGAAGATAATAACTGCAATTGTAGCGAATGTGCTTTTATGAAAATGAATACGATGGAAAAGGTGTACAATTGCTTGAAAAATGAAAGTCCGGAAATATTTGTGGATAAAGATATAATAGAAAAAGCAGTTGTTCCTTTAGATAGAATGTTTGAATACAGCTAAACGAATGTTGTTAGGTGTGCGTTAAGCGGATAGATTGTTTTTAATGATTTAGAAAATCGTCCTTCATTTAAGCCAATGAAGGACGATTTCTTTAATTTAATGATATAAAAGAAAGTATAGGTTATATGGATACCGTGCGGATTACAAAGATTTTTAAATTTGAAATGGGACATGCTTTAGTGGGATATGATGGAAAATGCGCTAATATACACGGGCATTCCTACCGATTGGAAGTCACTTTGATAGGACAACCCGAGAAGAATCCTGATAGCGCTAAATTGGGTATGGTATTGGATTTTTCCGACTTAAAAAACGTGATAAATAAAGAAGTAATAGATCGATTGGATCATGCTCTGGTTTTAAAAGAAGAGGATCGCCGAGCTGAACTGTTAACAGCGGAGGAAAATTTGATTTTGGTGCCGTATCAACCTACATGCGAAAATCTACTCATTGATATTATCCATAGGATACAAATGCCTTTATCAAAACTTGCTAAACTATATTCTGTTATCTTACATGAAACAGCTACGAGTAAAGCAGCCTGGTATGCTACTGATAATTAAGCCGGTTCGGCTCTAATTAGTATTGTACATTACGTAATTCTTCTAACAACTTCTTTCTCTTTAGAAGAGCAGAGAAATTCCTATAGAGAATGGATATTGCTTTAATCCATATTTGTGGATAGTAGTAAAACTATATGCCCCATAAAGGGAAATCGGACCATATCCTATTTCAGAACGTAAGCCTATACGGAACTTTTCCAAGTTAAAAGGATCATTATTTTTGTCTTTTCCTCTTTCTGCACTTTTTTGTTTTGTTCTTGATTTGACAAGAAGTCCAAAGGTTGGACCGGCAGAGAAATGGAATGCTCTCGAATTCTGATAAGGATTGCTGTTGATATGAAATAATACCGGAATGGTCAGGTATTCTGTGAATAGTTTATTTTTACTAAAATGGATATCATCCAGCTTAATATAGGTTTTGCTTAATTCGTTGACATAAGTCAGATCTTTGGTATAACGATAATTGTTCATTACGATCCCTATTCCTGTCTTTAAATTAAGAATATGTTTGATTAAATTAATTCTAAAAATAACCGGCCATATATTTACATTCACAGATTTTATTGTTCGTAAAGAAAAGAATTCTTCAGTAGCTTCTTTTCCATTGCCCAATCTTACGAAATTATTTACTTCACTGGAACCATAATTACTCTTATCAATGAAGTTGTTGACCCCAATATCAAAACCGAACCAGCTGATTTCGATATCTTTCAATTCTTTCTTAGCTTTATCCTCGCCGATGATAATAGCAATAGATTTCGAATGACTGGTGTCTTCCTGATCTTTTATGATAGTAACCGGGCCTACCGATACTGTATCTACGTTAACAGGCAGATGAATCGTATCGGACTGCTCTTTGTAAACAGAATAGGTTTTGCGATGCCTACTCGTATCTGTATCTTTCTGTTGAGCTATAGTACTCTGAAATGCTATGAGTAATAAAGTAATAGGGAGAATGAAGTTTTTCATTTTGTGTTTAATTAAATTGTAAAGAGATATTTCCTATTTTTACCTGTTTGATATTTAATGTTTTTATGGGATGAGTAATCTTGTCCTGAAGAGCATATATTCTGTCTGTGAGCGTGGTGTCTTCCTCTTTGGTGATGTTTATTTCCCATTTGTTCTTTTTTACTAATTGACTTGTTCTTTTTTTCGAAGAGGTTTTTGGGGAATCTTTTGAGATAATATGCTCATTGACAGCTAATGATGCCGAGGTTAATTCAGGATAAAAAGATTTCTTTTCCACTGATTTATAAGATATAACCGTTTTTATAGGCTTTATTGTTCCTTTTTGGGCACGAACCTTAGCAGATGTGCCTCCTTCTTTACGGTTGATAGCAAGAGGATGCTTGACGGTGGAAGCCTGTTTCTTCTCTTCTTTAACAGGGGAGTTGGTATGGGGAGCGGTTGTTGCTACTCTTGGTGCATGATTCGAAGATGATATAGATTCCTTTTGGGCTTTATCTTTATGATTTCCTTTTAGAGAAGGATGAGGTTGTGTGTTTTTGGCGAGGGATACTTCTGTGTTGTCTTGAGTAAAAATATGCCAATTGTATTGGGTAAAGAAGAGTAATCCTGCGAAAACTGCAGCGGCTGTCCATAACCACCATTTGTGTCCTGAGTTGCTTCTTTTGGATCGGTATAGGGTATTCTTATTTGGAAATATAACTTCTTCGGAAACGGGAAGCTTTATTTTTTGTAAAGATAAAAATTCTCTTTTTATTTCATCATGTTTCTCCATAAAATCCTGGAACAGCATACTTTCCTCTTCGGACAACTCATTATCCAGATAATCCAATAGAAAATTCCTGTAATTTTGCTTATTTATCTTCATAATATATCCTCTATTTTCACTAAAAAAGCTTTCATCTTTAACCTTGCCCGATGCAAATACA
>DATGTY010000258.1:0-2880 GCA_035301605.1 Chitinophagaceae bacterium
AAATGGAGCAGAACCGGCAACTCCAATATTGAAAGTTTCTTGCGCCGTAACGTTCGTATAAAAAAAGGAAAACAGGACTAAACAGAAAGAGGGTATTAGGCATTTTTTGCAATTCATCGTTTTAGACTTTAAGCTCCAAAATTAATTATTCTTCTCTTTTTTGAGAAGGAAGTTAGGAAAATAATCTATTTTTAATAGATCCCCCACAAAAAAAGGGCTAAAATACTTCCAAATAATACAATCATAAAGGCATAAGTCGGAGGAAGCCAAATACGATGTTTTCGGGGTAAGGGGAATTCCTTTTTGTATCTCCTGGAAAATGTAATGAATCTTAGACCTGAGAAAAAAGCCATGATTACGGAGAAAATGACAACGCCTAATCCCATGATGGAAGTGGGAGTGCTTGGATGACCTAAAAGGGAATTGGGATGGTAGGATAGCCCTCTGATGATAAGTCCGAATCTGTCAATGGCAATACCGAAAACCATGATGGATAGAGAGGTTCTGACCCATACGGAAAGGGTTCTTTCGGCATTGAGATAGGTTCTGAATGCAGAATAATTAGTCCTTTGTTTGGAAAGTGCAAGAAGCTCTTGCTGAATCTTAAGAACCTTGTTTTGATGGTTGTTTTCCATAATATAAGTTGGCTTAAATGTATCTAAATTTAATCAATTCTAAAAATATTTGCATAAACATCTAAAAATATTTAATTTAAAGGAATGGTTTTTCCAAATATTCCGGCCAGTAAAAAGATACCTTTTCTTTTGTTTCTCATTCCATTAATACTTGGAATTGTTACAGGCTGGCATATCATTTTATTTTCAACCTTTCTGCCCATAAGAATGATATTGGGCTTTATTGTTATTGTATTTTTGATTTTACTATTCAATAAGTTTCTGAAGCATCGACAATTTAAGAATATCGCTATTCCTGTGTTGCTGTTTTGTTTTGGTTGTCTGTTGGCCTGGTGGCACAATGATCGTTTGAGGAGTGATTATGTGGGGCGGCATTTAAAGCAAGAAAGCCAAATAGAAGTCAAATTGATTAGTCCGCTTTCGGAAAGTGCACATAGTTGGAAGTCTAAAGCACAAGTTTTGGCTATAGCTCATAATGATACTTTTCATTCGGTTCAGGGACAAATATTTTTGTATTTTGAAAAGCAGGGTGTAAAACCCCATCTAGATTATGGCGATGTTCTTGTTATTTCTAATCATCTGCAACCCATTGTGAATACTGGTAATCCAGGTACATTCGATTATGCCAAATATTGTCGGGTACATCATGTAAGTTATAGTGCTTATCTGCCGACAGGGAATTGGCAATTGATAGAAAAAGGGAGAGGAAGTAAAATCATTGCTTTTTTTATCAACATGCGGATGCGCTGTGTGGATATTTTAAAGAAATATATTACAACAAAAAGAGAAGAGGGGGTTGCTTCAGCATTATTACTGGGATATAGAAAAAGCTTAGATCCGGATCTTGTGACCGCTTATGCAAATGTCGGTGTGGTTCATCTTATTGCAATATCAGGGCTTCATGTAGGATTAATATATTTAATCTTGTTGTGGATCTTTAAATTATTACCTAAAGGAACAAAAAATATACAAGGAGTACTTATCGGCCTTGCACTGTGGAGTTTTACGCTACTAACCGGAGCGCATCCTTCTACCTTGAGAGCTACTGTGATGTTTACATTTTTCATTTTTGGTAGATTCTTTTTTCATCGAGAACCCAATAGTCTTAATATTCTAGCCGCATCCGCATTTGTGTTGCTCTGTATCAATCCCTACATGTTATTCGATGTAGGTTTTCAACTCTCCTATTTGGCTGTTGGCGGTATTCTGATTTTTCAGCATCCGATTGAAGAATTATTTTGGTCAAGATATAAAGCGGTCAATTATTGTTGGAAAATGATGTCTGTATCTCTGGCGGCTCAGATTTTAGTATTCCCTTTGGTACTGTATTATTTTCATCAGTTCCCCACTGTTTTCCTTTTGAGTAATCTTGTGCTTATTCCTGCTTCTACGGTAGCGCTTTATGGAGAAGTGCTGTTGCTATTGCTTTCCTTCTTCTCATTAGTGGCTCAATGGGTGGGGATTGTTGTTACTAAAGTGCTCTTTTTTATTAATGAAAGTGTGCTTTGGGCAAATCAATTTTCTTTCATTCACTTGGAATACAGTCAGTTAAGCGGAACAAAACTAATCCTGCTTTATCTATTGATTGTGCTTTTAAGTGTCTGGTTGATAAAAAAACGAAGACCGGCTTTTATTTTTTCTGTGGGGATTTTTTCTATCCTGTGTGTGATAGAATTTACAAGCTATTATTATAGTTTGAAACGTAAGGATTTTATAATGTACAATATTCAGGGATATTCTGTATATGAGTGGATAGATGGTGATTCTTCCATATTATATAGCCGCTTGAGAAAAGCAGGGAATCCGGATATCTTTGAATATACACTTTCTCCGGCTAAAGAAGCTTTAGGAATAAAATTTAGACGTAATATAGAGAAGTCAAGGTCTTTCTTTTTTCATGGAGGGAAAAAAATGATGGTGATAAGTAAGGATTTTTGTCCCGATACCATCCAATCTGTTTTAGATATAGATTATATTTTCCTGTCAAAGTATAACCAACTATCAATGAAAGTACTGAAGGATTATTTTGCGCCGCAGGCTGTTATTTTTGATGCTTCAGTTCATGAATGGCAGAAGAAGAAATGGAAAACTGCTTGTAAAAAGCTAAATTTGCATTATTTTTCGGTTTCTAATAGCGGCGCGTGGCGTCTTTCTTTAGAAAAATAAAATAGTGGCATATGCAAAAACAAGTAAAATCAGCTTTGATTTCTGTTTTCCACAAAGAGGGATTAGAGGAAATCATTCA
>DATGTY010000259.1:0-10117 GCA_035301605.1 Chitinophagaceae bacterium
TTTTTGATGTTGAAGAAAATACCCCCAATAATAGCAAGCAGGATAAGAATTCCGGAAGCTGCACTAATGATATTTCCTTCTTTGATGATTGCAGGTTTGAACTTGAAGGTGATGGTATGTTGCCCTTTGGGTAGATAAACTGCGCGAAGCACATAATCAGCCTGTGCCATTTCCACGTCTTGACCATCAATATCTATTTGCCAGCCATGCGGATAATAGATTTCTGAAAAAACAGCTAATCGGTCTTCTTGAGTCTCGTAGGAATAAACTACTTTATTCGCTTGGTAGTGAACAAGAGAAATGGTGTCTGTAGAGTCAGGTGAAAAGTTGTTTTTCGGGATTAAGTCCTTGAACTTTTTATTGACAACGGCGGTATGCCTTGGATTTATGTTCCCTAATGTGCGCATTTCTTTGTTCACGGTAGGAACAAAAGCAACGCTATCTACAAGCCATGCATTGCCGAAGGCTCCTGTATTGCGTTGTGCTACCGGTTTTCCTTGCTGGTTGACAATGAAGTATTTTGTATTTAACATATTGAGCACCTGACGATTTCCTTTTGAAATGTAGAAATCGTACAACTCTTGATAACGACCGGGTTTTGCAGCACTATAGCCTCCTATTGAATTATGAAAATAAGAAGCTCTGGAAGAATTCATTGGATTACCTAATAAATCCAGGACACGATAATGTGTGGTGTCTTCCATAATAGCAAGATCCGCTGAATTTGGTTGGAAGGTTCCTTGCCCCGAAACTTTAGGAGAAAAACTATCATAATTAACATAATCGTTATCTACGCCTACCAAATCAACTAAAATAAGGATGGCAAAAATACCAATAGCCCATTTTTTATTAATCTTTTCTTTGAGAAATGCAAAGATTGTAATGGCAGAGAGCAGCACGAAAATCAGGCTTCGAATGGTATCGGAATTCAGCATGTCAATCCGATCTTGTTTCAATGCTTTTATGAAATTTGCTCCTATATTTTGTTTTAATTGTGCATCGTATAGTCCTGTGAAATTAAAGAACCAGGTTTTAGTAAGTAAGAAGAAAATACAAACGCCCGCGGTTATTATTGTAGCCCATTTTAGAGCATGAAACTTTTTCTCTATTCCTATCTTATTGGAAAAAAGCTTCTTCAGACCAAAGATTCCAAAAACAGGAAGCAGGAGTTCAGGAATGACCTGAATCATGGATACCGTTCTAAACTTATCGTAAAGTGGAACATAGTCAACAAAGAAATGTGCGAGAATGCCAAAATTTTTCCCCCAGGAGAGAAGAATGGCTAAAGTGCAGGCAATGGCAACCCATTTTTTGAATCTTCCTCCAATTAAAAAGAGAGCCAGAATAAAGAGAAAGATGATGACTGCACCAATATAGGCCGGTGCAGCTACGATCGGTTGGTCACCCCAGTAGGTTGGCGCATTCTTTAAAAATTTTTCTGCCTGAGCCGGTGCTGCACCCACGTTTTGTAATGCCTTATAGGCGTGAGAGTCTGCACCCAGCGTTTCTGTTGAAGCACCTCCCATGAAGCGGGGAATAAATAAGTCCATGGTTTCTCCAATGCCATAGCTATATTGCATAATATAGTCGTAACTCATGCCTGGTTTAGCACTGCCTTTGGAGCCATCCGGCGATATGGTTAAGCCCGAATCACCTCTTGTGCTCCATTGGGTGTATTGTTGCGTGGCTAACACGCCTGTAATGTTTGCACCTACTGCTAAGAGGACTGCAATAACCATCACTCCGATAGCCTTAGAGAAGTCTAATAATTTTTTCTCCTTAATGGCTTCATATAGATAAACTAATCCGATGATAATAGCGACATATAAAGTGTAATACACAATCTGGTAGTGAGCAGAGTAGAGTTCCATGCCTAAACTGAGCGCTAATAGGATGCCTCCCCAGATATACTTCTTTTGAAAGATAACTAATATCCCTGCTATGACAATTGGCATAAAGGCAAGGGCATGCGCTTTGGTCAGATGCCCGACCCCCAGTATAATAATCATATAGGTTGAAAATCCAAAAGCCAATGCACCTACGGCTGCAAGTTTGTAATCTACTTTTAATACCAATAACAGGATATATAAACCTATTAAATAGAGAAAAAGGTAATTGGCCGGATTGGGAAGGAAGTTAATCGTTGCACTAATTGTATCCAAAAAGGTTTGAGGAAGATTGCCTTTGCTTATGATATAGGTGGGCATGCCGCCAAAAGCGTTATCAATCCAATAAGTTCTCTCATTGTGTTGTTGATGAAAGTCTCTTAGTTCTCGTGACATTGACTTGTATTGACTAACGTCACTTTGCTGAAGCACTTCACCATCCATTACCGGTTTGAAATAAATGAGGGCTACTACAATGAAGCCTATAAGTACTAAAATGTGAGGAAGAATCTTCTTATAATCAAATCTCATGAATCCTTATTTATTGAGTAGGCGTAAAACTAATTAAATTCTCCTAATATACCTATCAACTTTGCTTACAAATACCACAAACTATCTTAATTTTGCGCGCAAATACTAAAAAGAAGTCTGCAATGATGAATTTGTTTGATGCACAACAACAAGAATTTATTCAACGTCATATAGGTCCAAATGAGTCTGAAACAAAACTTATGCTGGAAAGAATTGGTGTTAAAAGTCCGGAAGCGTTAATGGATTTGACGGTGCCTGAGAATATTCGATTGAAAAAAGAGGTGCAATTGCCGGAAGCACAGAGTGAATTCCAATATTTAGCGCAGTTAAAAAAGATTGCAGAAAAGAATAAACAATTTAAAACGTATCTCGGACAGGGATATTACAATACCATAACGCCTTCTCCTATATTGAGGAATGTATTTGAAAATCCGGGTTGGTACACTTCCTATACTCCTTATCAAGCAGAAATTTCTCAGGGGCGTCTGGAATGTCTATTAAATTTTCAAACTATGGTAAGTGATTTAACAGGCTTACCTATTGCCAATGCCGGATTATTGGATGAAGCAACTGCTGCTGCAGAAGCAATGAGTCTGGTCTTTTCTAGGAAAAACAAAAGAAAAATAAACGCTCCACTATTTTTTGTGGATGAAAATACATTTGTACAAACAAAAGAAGTGTTATTGTCCAGAGCCGAACCGTTAGGCGTAGAATTGGTATTTGGTAATTTTTCTGAGGTGGAATTTTCTGATGAATATTGTGGTGCGTTAATTCAATATCCGAATAGTGAAGGCGGAATATTTAATTATAAATCTTTTGTTACGGAGGCTAATGAAAAAAATGTTCCTGTGGTGATGGCAGCTGATTTGATGGCTTTATGTTTATTGGAATCGCCGGGAACATTGGGTGCTGATATTGCAATAGGTACTTCCCAGCGTTTTGGTATTCCGTTGGGTTTTGGCGGACCTCATTCTGCTTATTTTGCGACCAAGGACAAATATAAACGTCAACTTCCCGGACGGATTATTGGTATTTCGGAAGATATGCAGGGAAACAGTAGTCTTCGAATGGCTTTACAAACAAGAGAGCAGCACATTCGAAGAGAAAAAGCTACTTCAAATATTTGTACTGCCCAGGCACTTTTAGCGAACATGGCTGGTTTATATGCGGTCTATCATGGACCGGAAGGATTGAGAAATATTGCTAGTAGAATTCATATTTTGGCTGCAGCTTTAAATAAGGTTTTAACGGATGCCGGATTTGAACAAAGCAATAGATACTTCTTTGATACTTTGAAAATAGAAACAAAGAATCTTGAAGCTATTCGGGAGTGTGCGGAAAAAGAGGAAATTAATTTTTACTATGGCGCTGACTTTATAGGTATTGCTATTGATGAGACCACCATGCCAGAAGATATTGTGGCCATTGCAAATGTCTTTACTAAAGGAGATGAAGCTTCTGCTGTTTCTTATTTCTTAGAGAAAGATTTGGATGATTTGCCCAATACATTAAAACGTAAAAGTCCTTTTTTAACTCATCCTATTTTTCATTCTTATCATTCAGAAACACGCTTCATGCGTTATTTGAGAAAATTGGTGAACAAAGATTTGGCATTGGATCGTTCTATGATTCCCTTAGGCTCTTGTACCATGAAATTGAATGCGGCCACAGAATTAATTCCATTAAGCTGGCCAGAATTTGCAAGCATTCATCCCTATGTGCCGGAGAGTCAGGCAGAAGGATATCATCAAATCCTAAACGAACTTTCAGAGATGTTGTGTCAAATTACTGGTCTATCGGCTTGTTCCTTACAGCCCAATTCCGGAGCACAAGGAGAATTGGCCGGATTAATGACTATGAAAGCATATCATGAAGATCATGATGATGCACAGCGGGATGTGGTCATTATTCCTATTTCCTCTCATGGTACCAATCCGGCTTCGGCGGTCATGGCAGGAATGAAAGTGGTTGTGGTAAAATGTGATGAAAAAGGAAGCATAGATGTGCTGGATTTAAAAGAAAAGGCAGAAAAAAATAAAGAAAACCTGGCCGGTTTGATGGTTACTTATCCTTCTACTTATGGGGTCTTTGAGTTAGCTATTCAGGAAGTTTGTGATATTATACATGAGAATGGCGGATTGGTGTATTTTGATGGTGCCAATATGAATGCGGAAGCAGGATATGCCAACCCGAATTCTGTTGGTGCTGACTTGTGCCATTTGAATCTTCATAAAACTTTTGCTATTCCTCATGGCGGTGGCGGTCCGGGAGCCGGCCCTATTTGTGTGAATGATAAATTGAAGCCTTATCTTCCTGCCAATCCGGCTATAAAAAAAGAGGACTCCTCTAAGAATATTCATGCTGTTTCAGCAGCTCATTTTGGCAGCGCAAGTATCTTATTAATCTCTTATGGTTATTTGAAATTACTGGGCGCTAAAGGATTAAAGAATACCTCGGAGTTTGCTGTGCTAAATGCAAACTATATGAAAACCGCTTTAGAAAAACATTATCCGGTGCTTTATAGTGGACATAACAATACCTGCGCACACGAATTTATTGTAGATGTCAGAGATTTTAAAAAAGTGGGTATTGAAGCGGAAGATATTGCAAAGCGTTTGATTGATTATGGGTTTCATGCACCTACGTTGGCTTTCCCTGTGCCGGGAACTTTGATGGTTGAACCAACGGAAAGTGAGGATAAAAAAGAATTAGATCGCTTCTGTAATGCCATGATTTCTATTCGTAAAGAGATTGAAGCAATAGAGAAAGGCATAGCTGATCGGGAAGATAATCCGTTAAAAAATGCACCACATACGCAATCTATGGTTATTGCAGAAGATTGGAATCATAAGTATAGTCGGAAACAAGCTGCTTTTCCCTTGGCTTTCATAGAAGAACACAAATGCTGGCCACCGGTTTCCAGAATTAATAATACACAGGGAGACCGACATTTAATCTGTACCTGTGAGCCGGTGGAGGCATATATCTAGATAACCAAGAGTTTGTAGAAATCCTACCCCTTGGAGAGAATATGTTGTTACATTTCTCTGCGAGGGGTTTGTTTTATGGAGATAAGTGGGAATCGTATTACCTTTGTAGAAAGCAATAAATCTATTTAAGATGAACGATATAGAACATAACCTTGGAATTGTTTTAGAAAGACTTGAGAAGGCTTGCAAAAGTTGCGGAAGAAATCCCCAGGAAGTGAAACTTTTGATGGCGACCAAAACAGTAGAGCCAGAACGGATTAAGATTGCATTAAATACGGGGCAACGATTGATTGGAGAAAATAAAGTGCAGGAGGTGAGGGATAAATTTGAAGCTTTGAAAGACACTGAGCATACCAGTCATTTTATTGGTCATTTGCAAACCAACAAGATTAAAGACGTATTAAAATACGGGGTTTCTTGTATTCAGTCTGTGGATAGATTGAAATTAGCTAACAAACTTCAAAAACGTCTTGAATTCGAGAAAAAGGAGTTGGACGTTTTTATTCAAGTCAATACCTCCGAAGAAGAGAGTAAATATGGTATTGCTCCTGAAAAAGCAATTGAATTGACCAAACAGGTGGCTCAATTGGATAGGTTGCATATTAAAGGTTTGATGACGATTGGCTTATTTAGTGCAGAAGAAGCAAAAGTCCGTAAGTGCTTTCAGCTTCTGAAAGGTATTCAACAGGAAATTATTGCTTTGGATTTACCGGGGGTAGAAATGAAAGAACTCTCTATGGGCATGAGTGGCGACTTGGAAACAGCTATTGCAGAAGGCGCAACCATCGTACGCGTTGGAACTGCTATTTTTGGAGAAAGGGTCTATCCAGACAGTCATTATTGGGATGAGAAAAAGAAGGTAGATTAGCGATTTTGAATAATTTTCGGATCAAATATTCTAAATTATCTAAAGTTTGACATGTGCTGGCGCGAACATGTCGAACAGATATTCTCTTTGGGACGTTAACGATATTATATTCTAAGCTTTATAAACGTACTTTGTCACTGAATTGACACAAACCACTCCGGCTAAAGTCTATTTACATTCATGAATATCCTCCATAATGCGGTTTGCTATATTTTGAGCTGTCGTTTCAAACTGGCTTTCTGCGTAAATGCGGATAATAGGTTCGGTATTGGAGGGACGCATGTGCACCCAATCTTCATCGAATTCTATTTTTAGGCCATCTATTTTATTTTGTGGACAATTTTTATATTTGTCTGAAATTTTATTAAAGATTTCTTTTATGTCCGTATCTTGGTCTAATTCTAGTTTGTTTTTTGATATAAAGTAACTTGGATATTGTCCTCTTAGGCTGGAAATAGATTTTCCACTAAGCGCTAAATGTGTCAGGAATAATCCAATACCCACTAGTGCATCTCTTCCATAGTGTAATTCCGGATCAATAACACCGCCGTTTCCTTCACCTCCAATAACTGCTTCAACTTCTTTCATTTTGTTTACTACATTTACTTCTCCTACTGCTGCGGGGAAGTATGCACCTCCGTGTTTTAAAGTAACATCCTTAAGCGCACGAGTGGATGATAGGTTGGAAACAGTGTTTCCTACTTTTTTACTCAAAATATAATCCGCTACAGCTACCAGCGTATATTCTTCTCCAAAAGGTTCTCCATTTTCACAGATAAAACATAGACGATCAACATCTGGGTCAACTGCAATGCCCAGATCCGCATCTTGTTTTCTTACCTCGTTGGAAAGTTCTACCAGGTTTTCGGGTAAGGGTTCTGGATTGTGCTCAAACTTACCTGTTACTTCTCCATTAATAATCGTAATATCTTCTATTCCTAGGGCTTTTAGGAGTGCCGGCACGAAAATACTACCTGTGGAATTTATGGGGTCGAGTATAAGCTTGAATTTTTTGGCTTTGATGGCTTCAGCATCAACTAGTGGATGATTTAAGACGGCATCAATATGTTTTTGTAAATAGCTGTTGTCCGATTCTATTTGTCCTAAATCTTTAATTCCTGCAAAATCAAAATCTTCTCTTTCTGCAATATCCAGCACTCTTTCTCCGGCTTCAGCGGATAGAAATTCTCCTTTTTCATTCAATAGCTTTAAGGCATTCCATTGCGCAGGGTTGTGACTGGCGGTAAGGATGATACCTCCATCAGCCTGCTCGCCCGTTACCGCAATTTCTACGGTAGGTGTGGTAGAATAGTCGAGATTTACTACGTCCAGACCAATCCCTCTTAGGCTGTTTATAACCAGTCCTTGTACCATATCACCGGAAATTCTCCCATCGCGTCCGACAACTACTTTCTTAGCTTTTTCATTTTGCTCTTTTAACCAGACTCCGTAAGCGGTAGCAAATTTTACAATGTCTAAAGGAGTTAGACCTTCACCTATTCTCCCTCCGATTGTACCTCGGATTCCTGAAATAGATTTTATTAAGGACATAGCGTATTTTTTATATAATTAGAGGGGGGCAAAGATATTGATAAATTGTAAAGAACTACCTTTGTGTCCCAAATAGTTTTCAAGAAATAATTAAAGAATTGCTAAAATTAAGATCGATTAATTTGTATTTATGTTCATAATAGGAAAAGAAAAATTTGGAAAATGGATGCGGTTCGCGTTTCTTTGGGCTTTTTTTGGTTTGTTTTGCATAAATTTATGTTAGGCAACATTATCCTGCAGACATTCTGTGTGGAAGGATAGTTGTTTTACTAATAGGTACTTTAACCGGGAAGGTTTTTTAATCGTAAAATATCTTTATTTAGCTCATGAGGTGGCTATTTTTATTGCTTATTTTTGTTTTTACTTTAATCGGAGGGCTTATTCCTTTATGGTTTAAGCGTATGCAGTCGGCTGTAATGGTCTATCTTTTGGCTTTTACCGGAGCTTTCCTTTTAGGTATTACTTTGTTACATTTAGTCCCTGAATCTTTTGAGGAATTAGGAAAAGTGGCAGGGTTATTTATTTTTGTTGGTTTCTTTTTACAAGTTTTTTTACAACAGTGGTCGCATGGAATGGAGCATGGTCATAAGGTGGGAGAGAAAGCTGCTCAGGCTACATCTGTTGGAGCGTTTAGTATTGTAGTGGGGCTTTCGGTTCATGCTTTTATGGCGGGATTGCCTTTGGGGTTTACTTATGAAGATCCTGCAACATTACCTGCATTATCTATAGGTATCCTATTGCATAAAATTCCCGAAGCCTTAACGCTTATGGTGATGCTTATACATCTCAGAAAACAGGCGAAAGGGAATCTTAGATTGTTAATATTGTTTGCACTTGTTACTCCCTTGGCTGCCTGTCTGGTGTATTTCTTGAATTTTGAATTTGCGATGATGGATATTATATTAGCGTATGTGATTGCCGTAGTGACCGGAGCATTCTTACATATTTCTACAACTATTTTCTTTGAAAGTGGAGCGCAACATCATGAATTAAATACAGGCAAAATTGTCAGCATGCTTATTGGTTTTTGCATGGCAGGTTTAACTTTGTTATTAGAATAACAATTTTTTGTACTTTAGTCTTCTTAAGCTGTATAATCGATATATGGAAATAATTATTATTTTAATATTAATTCTCTTGAGTGGAATTCTTGCGATGTCTGAAATCGCCATGGTTTCTTCTAAGAAATTGAAACTAAAATCGGAATCAAACAGAGGGGATAAAAAAGCGAAAAAAGCGTTAGATCTTATTCATAATCCAGATCGTTTTTTCTCTACTGTTCAGATTGGAATTACGCTTATTGGTATTTTGTTGGGTATATTTTCAGGGAAAGAAATAACTAAAGCTGTTGCAGCGTTTATTTCTAAATCTGATTTTTTAGCTCCTTATAGTAATTCTATTGCCAGCGTGGTGGTGGTTGTTTTGGTGACTTATTTTTCTTTGGTTCTAGGAGAGCTTTTTCCAAAACGTATTGCCATGTCGGCTCCTGAGAAAATCACCAAGTTTATGACGGGGCCTATTGAGTTTCTTTCCACTATTGCTTTCCCTTTTATTTGGTTTCTGAGCCAATCCAGTGCTTTCCTAGTGAAAATATTTGGAATCCAAAAGGTAGAAAATGTAATTACTGAAGATGAAGTGAAGGCGATGATAAGTGAAGGAACTACATTGGGGACAATAGATGCCGGAGAACAGAATATAATTGAACGGGTTTTTCATTTGGATGATAGAAGTATTACTTCTCTAATGACACATAGGTCTGATATTATATGGATTGATGTAAACGATTCTCCTGAACAGTACAAACGCAACATTCTGAAGGAATTACATTCAGTTTATCCGGTTAGTGACGGACGAATTGATGATATTATTGGAGTGATTTATACCCGAGATTTATATCTTCACCCGGAAGGAACTCCACTTAAACAGTTTATGAAGCAGCCTTTGTTTATTCCTGAAAATAATACCGCTTTTCAGGTGATGGAGAAGTTTAAATTTGGGAAAACAAGTTTTGGGTTTATTGTGGATGAATATGGCGATTTTCTTGGTATGATTACGATGAAAGATATTTTGGAAGCCATTGTGGGGGACATGCCGGAAGAAGATGAGACAGATTATGAGATTATTGATCGTAAGGATGGTTCTTTTCTTGTAGATGCCCAGATTCCATTCTATGATTTTCTCAGTTATTTTGAAAAAGAAGATTGGATTAATGATGAAGAACAGCAGGAGTTTGATACGCTGGCCGGGTTTATTCTTTATCATCTGGAACATATCCCTTATGAAGGAGAGAA
>DATGTY010000260.1:0-7912 GCA_035301605.1 Chitinophagaceae bacterium
ACGAAAGGAGATGATGGTTTTTATCCTAAAGCCAGATCATTTTCCTTCGGAGTACGGGTATCTTTTAAATAAAAATATTAAGAAATTGAAAAATAAAAATTATGGATAATAAAAATATGATAAGATCTTCCTTTATAGGCATACTCTCATTATTTATGATGGTTGGTTGTACTAATTTGGATCAACATGTTTATAGTGTGGTACAAGATCAAAATTTTTGGCAAACACCGGAACAAATTGCTTCCGGAATTGCACCGGGCTATCAGGCGCTTACATCGCTTCCCGATGGAGATATGCTCTTACTAAACGAAGCAACCACCGACGCCATGATTATTCCTACTCGAGGTGGAGATTGGTATAATGGTGGCGTTCCACAAGCTTTATGGAAACACACATGGACCCCTAAAACCAATGCCTTTGATGGAGCATGGAACAATATATACAACGGTGTCGGTCGTGTTAATTTTGCATTAAACGCCTTAAATCAGCTTGAAAACCAACCGGATAATATAGAATCCATTGTTGCAGAACTCAAAGTATTGCGTGCTTATTTTTATTATTGGGCGATGGACTTATTTGGAAATATTCCCATAGTTACAGATTTCAATACCAATCCAAATTCTGTTTCTAACAGCAGCAGAAAAGAGGCTTTTAGTTTTTTAGAAAAAGAATTAAAAGAAAATATAGACCATCTATCAGAAAGTACCGGTCCGGAGACTTATGGAAAAGTAAATAAATGGGTGGGATATGCCTTATTAGCCAAACTATATCTCAATGCAGAGGTATATACCGGAAAAGCCCATTGGCAGGATTGTATAGACATGACTGACTCTATTATAAATGCAGGACAATACAGCTTGTCTGCAGGATATTTCGATAATTTCTCTACAGATAATCAAGGTTCTGTTGAAAATATTTTCGTTGTTCCTTTCGACAAAATCAATATTCCCGGAAACAACTGGGAAAACCAAACCCTACATTATCAAAACGTAGCCAATTTTCAATTGGCAGGTTCTACATGGAATGGTTATTCTGCTAATAAAGGTTTCTACAAATTATTTGACACCACCTCTGTCTATACTAAAAAAGAGAATAGAATATATAGAACTTATCTGGATCAACGTTCAGGACAATGGCTCATTGGTCAACAATACAGCTTACCTTATCCTTTTCCTCCGGATAAAAATATACTTTATAAAGCAGAAGATTCTTTAAAATTAAAAGATAAAGGCACCGGATTAGACCTGTCTTTTACTCCTAAAATGGATAGTATCTCCAGCCCTAGCAGTGCATTTCGTCTGGCAGGCGTACGAAATATCAAATATTTCCCGGAAGCCGGTACAGCAGGAAATCAAAGCAATGATATGGTACTATTCCGTTATGCTGATATACTATTAATGAAGGCAGAATGCGAAGTTCGGCTGGGACAAAATCTACAAAATGCCTTAGATCTCGTAAATCAGGTTAGAGAAAGAGCCTATAGCGGAGATCAGAGCCATGACTGGACCATGAGTGATCTAACTTTAGAAAATATATTAGACGAAAGAGGCAGAGAATTAGCCTGGGAACTTTGGAGAAGACAAGATTTAATTAGATATGAGATTGCCAGTGGAACACATTATTACACAGGAGCCAGAGTACCGGCTAAAGCACAAGATCCGGCTGATGGACATACGCTCTTATTTCCCATTCCCGAAAACCAAATTATTGCTAACCCTAACCTGAAACAAAATCCGGGCTATTAAAAAAAACTAAAAGCGTTAGAAGAGTTGATTCTTCTGACGCTTTTTTTAATACTAAATTTAATTTAGCGATATTCTATTCGCTAAGAAACTCTCTTTTATAGGTTGAATCCAATTTTCCAACAGCTCCTTTTTAGAACTTACCGTATTATTAAAAAACAGCGTCTCCTGTTGAATCTCTCCTGCTTCAAGCGCAGTCTCCAACTCTTGCATAGGAACAGTAAAAAGCTTCTGACCATCAGAAAATCCCAAATTCATCCTATTTAACAATTCAATCCCCAATTTTGATTCCAATTCTTTCATAAATCGAATAGAGCTATCTATGGCAGAGCCACATAATTTATCGGAAGTATCATCAGCTAGTAGAACAATAAACTGGTCAAAAAGAACCGTTCCCCATCCTTTTACAGGACGGCCGTGAGACATCCAAGAATCGACATATTGAGCAATTACTTTGCCAACCTTCAATTTTTCGTCTGCCGTAAATGCACGATTTCCCTGATATACCCATACTCTAGAGTAATTTGAAAATTCAGAAGGAATCACCTTCTTCCAATCTGTCATAGTCATATTTAAAGTAATGTAAAAAGTCGAGTCTTAGAAGACCCGACTTTTCATTTGAAATAAATTACAATTAGCAATATTCATTGAAAGCATTCAATAAATCCTCTGCTACAGCCTCTGCAGGACGACCCTCAATATGATGCCGTTCTGTAAAATGAACTAATTTCCCATCTTTAAACAGTGCAATAGATGGAGAAGAAGGGGGATAAGGCATCAAATGATTACGCACTTGCTGAACACCCTCCATATCAAAACCTGCAAAAGTGGTGGTTAACCTATCCGGTTTTTTATCACTGTGTTCTACTGCTGCCAATACTGCAGGACGAGCAGAGCCAGCGGAACAACCACATACAGAATTTATCATAACTAAAGTAGTGCCACTCTGCTTTAATGTGTCATCTACTTCATTTGCTGTTAACAGTTCTTCAAAGCCGTTATCTGTTAATTCAGCCTTCATTGGGGCTACCAATTGTTCTGGATACATATCTTTTTTGTTTTGTTCGAAAATTCAATATTGCAAAAATACAACAGATAGGACAGACTTTTGTTGTAAGAAAGTAAAAATTACCCTTTTGTCACT
The DNA here is from genome assembly GCA_035301605.1 of Chitinophagaceae bacterium. GTDB lineage: Bacteria > Bacteroidota > Bacteroidia > Chitinophagales > Chitinophagaceae > FW021-bin31. Next base: position 2,887 of record DATGTY010000260.1, read on the forward strand.
TTTATAAATAAAGATGACATTTACATTATTTGACTATTATTTCAAATAACACACTAATGACACAGATGATTCAGATTTATACAGTTTCTGTTACCAGCGACCATCAACTCAATCAGTGTTATCTGCGTGCAAGGATAGCATATGGATAGCATACTGAAGACACTACACTACTTACTTGAACCATAAGCTTCGGCGAAAACAGACTGCCTACAGCGTCCCAGCTAATTTTAAAGCCTTATAAACATTCACAATACCTCCGGATCTGCTCAAACTACTAAACCTTACTTTTTCTTCCGTACCTGGTAGATTTACCAGCAAATCGCCCAATTCTGTAACTGAGTTCATCAAAACCCATTTTAATTTTTCTGCGCTTAAATGAGGATAATACTCTAAAACTAAAGCAGCCACACCAACCACTACAGGCGTTGCCATACTCGTACCACTTAACGCCTTATATTCATCTTCAGGAACAGTAGAATAAATATTCACTCCCGGAGCAAATAAATCCACAGTCCTTTTACCATAATTACTAAAAGGTGCCGGAAGATTCCCTTCTTTATTCGTAGGATTAGAAGCACCAACCGTTATGTAGTTTTTAGCTTTTTTCTCCCAATCAAAAAACAAGAAATGTTTTTGAATTATCGGAGAAGGATAAGAAGGAAAAGAATCAATATTGGTTCCATCATTTCCTGCAGCATGTACCAAAAGCACATCATGTTTTGCTGCATATTCTACCGCTTCATCTACCCAATGCTTATGCGGAGAATAAGACTTACCAAAACTCATATTAATAATATCGGCACCATTATCTACCGCATATCGAATAGCTAAGGCCACATCTTTATCTCTCTCATCTCCATTCGGAACTGTTCTTACCGGCATAATAAGCACATTATTGGCAATTCCATTCATTCCAATATGGTTGTTTCTGACAGCTGAAATAATACCCGAAACATGCGTGGCATGCATTGCAAAATCACCATACACATTATTGTTACCATAATCAGTATCCGTTATATCATTAGGGTCATCTCCTACAATTTTTAATCGTGCAGCATTAGGGTTTTTATTTCTACTATCAAGCTTGCTTTTCAAATCATCAACATAATCCTGTCCCTCCTGGATAAAACCTTCCAATGTTGCATCCGGACCTTGTTGTTTCAACACTCTGGAAGCAATAGTTTTAGCTGCAAACAAAGTATCATTATTGGTATCTATATTTTTCAGATCGGCCAAACGTATCGAATCCTTTCCAAGATGAGCCTGCAGGATTTTATCCAACATTCTGAAACGCTGAATGCCCGAAGAGATTTTATTGTATTTTTTTGCATTTTCAACTGAATCTTCATGGCGTTTTTCCTTCAACTCCTGCCATTTTTCATAATCAGCTTTATCCTTTTTACCTACTTCATCAACAGAAGATATATCGGCAAAACGTTTATTATACTTATAATAGAGCCGATGTAATTCACTACTCGCTTTCACCACGCTGGTATCATCACCTCCTAAAAAATTCCATCCATGAACATCATCTACATAGCCGTTATGATCATCATCTATGTTATTACCCGGAATTTCATCTGTATTGGTCCATATCTCCCCTTTTAAATCTACATGAGCGGTATCCACTCCCGAATCAATTACAGCAACGATTACCTTTTTCGGACTCTTCCCTTTTAAAAGTTCATGATAAGCCCTAATGGCACTAACACCATAGATTCCATCTTTTTGTGGATCCAATAACTGCCAATTTTCTGTATATTCTGACTGCTCCTGAGCCAATACAGGCTGATAGGATGTTAAGAAAACAAATAAGCAAACGGATAACGTGCTTAACGAGATTTTAAATTTCTTCATGCTCAATATTTTCCTGCAAATTAACTGAACTCCTTTTATTTATAGTAATAATAATCATTAAAATTTTATAAAAGCTATATTTTCAGCTTACTTAAACCTTTATTCTACGCTTTTTAAGACCCATATCCATACCAACAAAATCATTTTTATACATAATATTAACAAATTTATTTTATACATTAAACAGTTCGGAATAATATTTGTTATATATTTGCAGAATAATATAAGAACTTCACATCAAAAATAGTTAATTATAAAAATACCTCGACCATTCAACAAAATTAAATGACCGTTTGTACTCTTATAAAATAATTAACTTTTTCATTATATGAATAAATAATAAATTTGCATTTCTTATTTAACAACTGTTTGAGTGCAGCTGTATAATAATAAAACGCAGCTACACCATTGTTTATTTTTTTAATAAATTTTATACTGTTATGTCAAAAATAACTTCAAATTCATTGGAGATTACCACCGAGGACCAGCAAGGAACCATTAAAATCGATTTTATTGCTGTCAAAAAAGCCAGAATGATTTTACGTGCGATTAATCACACGTTACGTCAACAAATTATCAAACTTCTAGAAGAAAAAGAACGTTTGACCGTAACCGAGATCTATGTAAAATTACGTCTTGAACAATCAGTTGCTTCTCAGCATCTTGCTATATTGCGTCGTGCAGATATCGTAAAGACTGAAAGAGAAGGAAAATACATTTTTTATACGTTGAATAAAGGGCGTATTGAGGAAGTAATGGGATTTGTTGGTCAACTTGTTGATTAACTCCCTATGATTGTTAAACAATTATATACCAATTGCTTATCGGAGGCAGCATATTTTGTTGCTTCCGATAATGAAGCAATTGTCATCGATCCTATGCGGGATATTGATGAATATCTTGCGCTTGCTCAAGAACATGATGTAAAGATTAAGTATATTTTTGAGACTCATTTTCACGCTGATTTCATTTCCGGACATCTGGAATTGGCTGAAAAGACTGATGCTTCAATCGTCTTCGGTCCTAATACACAAACCAGTTTTCCTATTCATGTAGCTAAAGATGGCGAGAAATTTAATATAGGGAAGTTAACCCTAGAAGTAATTCATACTCCCGGGCATACCCTGGAAAGTTCCTCTTATCTTTTAACTGATGAAGCGCAAAAACCACATTGTATTTTTACGGGAGATACCCTTTTTGTCGGAGATGTAGGTCGTCCTGATTTATCTAGTGGCAATTTAAGCCAAGAAGAATTAGCAGCATACCTTTTCGATTCTATTCAAAAATTGAAAAAACTCCCCGATTCTCTTATTGTTTATCCTGCTCACGGCTCGGGCTCTGCATGTGGAAAAAGCATGAGCGAAGAGACGGCAAGCACGATTGGCATGCAAAAAAAGCTGAACTATGCCATGCAAAAAAAGGATAAAAAAGAGTTTATTAAAGCCGTTACAGAAGGATTGAGTGAACCGCCCTCCTATTTTAAAGAAGATGCAAGAATAAATAAGGAAGGCTACGATAATCTGGATAAAGTGATTGCCAAGAGCAATCATCCATTGTCCATTGAGGACTTTAAGAAAGAACACGAAAATGGGGCTTGGATTTTAGATACGCGATCAGCTGAAGTTTTTTCAGAAGGTTTTGTTCCTGATTCAATTAACATTGGTCTTCAGGGACGTTTTGCAGAATGGGCAGGACAATTACTGCCTATGGATCAACCCATCATTCTGGTGACCGACGCTGAGAAAGAGCAGGAAACGATTGTTCGTCTGGCTCGAATCGGACTTCATCAGGTTGTAGGATATCTTAAAGACGGTTTCCAAAAATGGAAAGAAGCCGGAAACAAGATAGATCTGCTTATCAATGTATCCGTAGAAGAATTAATGCTGGATATCCCTTTCGATAAAAATTTAAAGATATGGGATGTTAGAAAGCCATCCGAATTTAAAGAAGGTCATGTAGAAAAATCCATTAATATACCTTTAAATACAATGATGAATCCCATCACGCTTTCAAGTATCGAAGAACATGATAACCTATATATTCATTGCCAAAGCGGTTACAGAAGTTCTATCGCCTGCTCTCTCATTAAGAGACAGGGATTTCAGAATATAAGAAACATCCCGGCTGGTTTTGCAGGAATAAGAGGAAGTAAGGATGTAGAAATTATTGCTGAAGAATCCGTAGAAGTCTAAATAAAAAATACTACTAGGAAGAAGATTTCAGCTTATATAATTTCCCCGGGCGATGAGACACATCAGATTCTATTTTTCCGGTATCTTCAATAAAGTCCAGGCTAATAATTTTTTTTCTAAAATTCCGACGATCTAATCTTTTCCCGAGAACAGCTTCATGAATATCCTGAAGTTGACGCAATGAAAATACAGGAGGAAGTAACTTAAATGCCACATATCGATTTTGAACTGCTTCTCTCAATCTGTCCACGCAGATATTTAAAATTTTATTGTGGTCAAATGCCAATTCTTTAATATCTTCAATGGCATGCCAATGTAATTCATGTTCATAATTATTTAAATTACATTTTGTCATATTCACCAATGCATAATAGGCCGTAGATACCACCCTCCCCGAAGGATGACGATTAATTTCACCAAAGGTGTGTACCTGCTCTAAAAACACATCCGAAAGTCCGGTACGCGTTTGCAATACCCGTTTGGCTGCTTCATCTAAAGATTCTTTTTCATGCACCAAATCCCCCAGCAAAGTCCACTGTTTTCTAAATTCCGCAATATCACTCCTTATGAGCATAACCTTCAGATGCTCCTGCTCAATACCAAAAATAACACAATCTACTGATAATGTAACCTTTGGATACTGATCGACTTCCAATGTGTGGACATTAATATTCTTTGTATGCTCCTTTTGCCTGTCACTCATATAAAGTTTTTTATACGCATTAAACAAAATGCGCTCCTTATATCTATTTGCAAGCTACAAAAATAGCACACTTTCTCCTTCACAGCAAATGCGACCTATCCAATTCGAAAATTTCAATAACTAAACTTACTATCCAAAAACCATCTGGCTTTATAAGTTTTCATCATCAAACTTATTTATTTTCCCGTCTCCTTTTCCAGCATAAAAATATCAGATTGTACCTTTGCAGAACTTCCACCTACAAATACTTTAAATTTTCCGGGTTCATAGATCC